>JAAYAR010000154.1 GCA_012719235.1 Clostridiales bacterium | reverse complement strand
GGGTTGCCCATCGCAACGGAATTGTCCGGGATCACGTGTCCCCCGGGAACAAGTGAACCGGCTCCGATTATGCAATTGTTGCCTATGACGGCGTTATTCATAATGATGGAGCCCATGCCGATAAGAGTATTGTCACCTATGGTACAGCCGTGCAAAATGGAATTGTGACCGACCGTGACACCCTCTCCGATCCGCAGCGGGATACCCTCAAAACAGTGCAGTACGCTGCAATCCTGAATGTTTGTTCTGGCGCCGATAATTATCGGCGCTTCATCACCGCGTACGACGGCATTGAACCAGATGCCGCAATCTTCCCCTAATGTGACGTCGCCGATGACGACGGCGCCGTCCATGATAACAATGGAACCGTTTGTATACTGTCTTTTCACACCACTTACTCCTTCGTGTTTTTACAGGCGCAATACGGCGCCGTTGATAGCGAGTTACGCTCAGCGCGAATTTCCTCGAAACATTATACATTGCGGGAGTTCTTGTATCAAGAGCGCTTTTTTGGCGAACAATCTCACAGTTGCGCAAATATCTGCCACGCATTATAATTATAAACCTGTAAGGGCTTCAGTTTAGTAAAAGGGGAAAAAAGATGTCAAAGACGTATATTCCGGAAGGGTATAAACCGCGCCTGTCTCTGTACGACACTCAAAAAGCAATAGAGTTCATAAAACAGAGCTTTCAGCGCAATCTTTGTGCCGCGCTCAACCTCAAGCGCGTATCCGCGCCTCTTTTTGTGCGCGCAGATACCGGACTGAACGACAATCTGAGCGGCGTTGAGCGTCCGGTATCTTTTGACGTGCCTTCCATCGGGGGCGCCGAGTTTCAGATCGTGCACTCGCTGGCTAAATGGAAGCGCTGGGCGCTGAAAAAGTACGATTTTCACACAGGCAACGGACTTGTTACCGATATGAACGCGATCAGGCGAGATGAGGAGATACTGGACAATCTGCACTCAGTATACGTCGACCAGTGGGACTGGGAAAGAATAATAACGCGCGGACAGAGAAACGTCGATTACCTGAAACAGACCGTATCGCGTATTGTGAACGCCGTTTGCAATACGGGGGATGAACTGATGTGGGAGTTTCCGGTTCTGAGCTGCAACCTGAAACGCGAGGTGTTTTTCATAGGTGCGCAGGAGCTTGAAGACATGTACCCGGAGCTTGACCCGAAACAACGTGAGCACGCAATAACAAAAGAGCATAAGACTGTTTTTATTATGAACATCGGCAAGCGCCTTCGTTCGGGAAAACCCCATGATTCCCGCGCTCCCGATTACGACGATTGGGACCTGAACGGCGACATCCTGTTCTGGAATGACCTTCTTGAGATCCCTTTTGAGATATCGTCGATGGGTATACGCGTTGACGAGACGAGCCTGATGAACCAGCTGAAGCTCGCAGGTAAAGAAAGCATGAGCGAATTACCGTACCATAAAGCGCTGCTTGCGGGGGAACTGCCCCTTACGATCGGAGGAGGCATCGGGCAATCAAGACTATGTATGCTGCTGATCGGTACGGCCCACATCGGGGAAGTGCAATCCGGCGTATGGGACGATGAGACATATGAGATATGCGGCAAGGCAGGTGTTCCTCTTCTTTAGACAGGTCCTGCCGTTTGGCCGAAACCCGAAGGTATAAGAAGGTGGGCACCGTTGTGAGGACTTACGATATTGCCGCGGTCGGAGAGTGTTTAATTGATTTTCTCAATATCACAGGCGATGCCCCGGGCAGGATCATTTTGCAGGGCAACCCGGGAGGAGCACCGGCCAATGTTCTGGCCTCGGCATCAAAACTGGGGCTCAAAACGGCTTTTATCGGGAAAGTCGGTAAGGACGCTTTCGGTTCTTTTCTGGTCGGCGCGCTCGAGCGCTGCGGCATCGACGTTAAAGGGATGATACGGTCCGCAGAACCTACAACACTTGCAATTGTCAGTGTAGACGGTTCCGGCGAGCGGAGTTTTGCCTTCTACCGCACCGGGACCGCAGACGTTTCGCTTAGTATACAGGATGTTCCGCTTGCTATTATTTGTGATTCTTCGGTTTTTCATTTCGGTTCCGTATCCATGACATCAGAGCCTTCCCGCTCCGCGACATTATTTGCCGCCGCGGAAGCCGCAAAAGCAGGAGCGAAAATATCTTTCGATCCGAATCTGCGCCCCGCTCTGTGGAACAGCCTTGAAGAGGCAAAGCAGCAGATGCATGCCGGCCTGTCGCTTTCCGACTATGTCAAGGTCAACGAGGAGGAGCTTTTATTTATGACCGGCATGTCGGATATCCCGGCCGCAGCCGAGCATCTTTTCAGCACTTATGATCTTCAGTTTCTGGCTGTCACGCGCAGCGAAAACGGCAGCGCATGTTTCACAAGAGACCGCCGCTGTGTTCATCCCGGATACAGAGTTAACTGTGTTGATTCCACGGGCGCCGGTGACGCGTTCTGGGGTGCTGCGCTGTATCGGATCATAAAAACCGGGGCAGACCCGGCGGCGCTCACACAGAGAGAACTTGAAGAGCTTGCATCATACGCGAACGCTTCCGGCGCGCTGACAGCGACCAGGACAGGCGCGATCCCCGCGATACCGGATGATTGTGAAATTAGGTCTTTTCTCCGGGTGAATGAACATGAAAAGAGATGATCCGGCAGCGGGCAAGCTCAGGGAGGACGCGGAAAAGATAGTAAAAAATGCCATTGCGGCGGTTTTGCCCGACAAAGCTGTCCGCGAGGCGCTAAGAACATTCGATCCGTCACAGGGGGGAAAGACCGTGATAATCGCGGTCGGAAAGGCCTCGTGGCAAATGGCAAGGGCGGCATGCGACAGTCTCCGCAACAGTATTTCGGGGGGCGTAGTTATAACCAAACACGGTCATTCGCAAGGCGACCTGCCCGGGCTTCGGGTTTTTGAGGCCGCGCATCCGGTCCCGGACGAGAGCTCATATATTGCGACCAGAGAGGCGATCCGCCTCGTAAGCGGACTTGGCACCCGTGACACGGTCCTGTTCCTGCTCTCGGGCGGAGGGTCGTCACTTTTTGAAGAACCGCTCGTATCGCATGATTTGCTTGCGGACGTCACCCGAAAGCTGCTCCTGAGCGGAGCCGATATCGGAAAAATCAACACGGTACGGAAACGGCTTTCAGCTGTCAAAGCGGGCAGATTCGCCCTTCTTTGCGAGCCTGCAACCGTTTATTCGATCATACTTTCAGACGTTCTCGGCAATTCTCCCGACACGATAGCGTCGGGTCCGTGCAGCCCGGACCCGACGACAAGCTTCGACGCGCTGTCGGTCGTCAAAGAATTCAATCTGGAGTTTCCCGGTGAGATCATGCGCCTTCTGGAGAAGGAGACACCTAAAACGCTAAGGAACGTCAGGACCTTTATTACAGGGAGTGTTGTCGAGCTGTGTAAAGCTGCGGCAACGGAAGCGGGCAGACTGGGTTATAAGCCTGTGATTCTGACCAGCGAGCTGTCATGTGAGGCGCGCGACGCCGGAAGGGAACTGGCTGCCGCCGCCGTAAAGTACGCATCCCGGCCGGGAGAGCCTGTCGCCCTGATCGAGGGCGGCGAAACGGTCGTGCATGTCAAAGGAAACGGAAAAGGCGGAAGGAACCAGGAGCTCGTTCTAGCGGCAGCTATTGTACTTGACGGTGTTGAGAATGTCTGCGTCTGCTCTGTCGGTTCTGACGGTACCGACGGGCCGACGGACGCGGCTGGCGGGTACTGCGACGGCCATACATGCGGCGCAATGCGTGAGGCCGGCATAGATCCCGCCGCTTGCCTTGAGGATAACGATTCCTACAGAGCTCTTTCCTCCTGCGGGGCACTCATCTTTACAGGCCCGACAGGGACAAACGTAAATGATCTGACGCTGGCGCTTGTGCTCCCGCCTCAGAAGAATATACAGACCGTCCGGCATGACCGGGAAGGTCAATCTTATTGCGACAGCTGTTCCCGTATGATATGATTTTACCTGCGGCAGGATAATACCCGGAAAACATATAAGGAGATGCAGATGTGATGAAAAACAAAGCGGCATATATGACGCAGCTTGACAAGATCGAGATACGCGATATTCCCGTACCCTCACCAAAACCGGAAGAAGTTCTTGTAAAACTTGAATACGTCGGTATCTGCGGCTCGGACGTCCATTATTTCCATGACGGGCGCTGCGGTGATTATGTGGTGGACGGAGAGTTTTTGCTGGGGCATGAATGTGCGGGCGTTGTCGCGGATATCGGCACAAACGTGAAAAGGCTTAAGATCGGGGATAAAGTTGCTCTTGAGCCGGGAATTACATGCGGCATGTGTGATTTCTGTAAGAGCGGAAAATACAATCTTTGCCCCGACGTGCAGTTTCTCGCTACGCCTCCCGTTCCCGGATGCTTTGCGAAGTATATAACGTTCCCTGAAAATATGTGCTTTGTTTTGCCTGATAACATGACGACAAAGGAGGGCGCGCTTATAGAACCGCTCAGCGTAGGTCTGCACGCCGTAAATCAGGCATGCGCGTCTCTCGGCGACCGCGTCGTCATCTTCGGCGCGGGCTGCATCGGCCTTATGACAATGATGGCATGTCAGGCTCACGGGATATCCGATATATCCGTTGTCGACGTAATTGACACAAGACTCGAACACGCCGAAAAGCTGGGGGCCGCCAGAACGGTGAACGGCGCGAAAACAGATGCCGTTAAGGAGATCCTCGCAATTTCAGGCGGTACGGGAGCGGAAAAGGTGTTTGAGTGTTCCGGCGCTCCTGTCTGTATTTCACAGACACCGTACGTTGTCGGCAGAGGCGGAACAATTACGCTTGTAGGCATGGCGGCTCAGCCGGAAGTCAGCTTTAACTTCGCGCAGATAATGTCGAAAGAGGCGGAGATAAAGTCTGTATTCCGGTACAGGAATATCTATCCTCAGGCTATTGCGGCTATATCAAGCGGGCGGCTGAACGTCGCCGACATCGTGACGCACGAGTTTGGATTTGATGATATCGAGCATGCGCTGCTGGAAAACGTCCACAATAAAAACGAGGTCGTAAAAGCTGT
>JAAYAR010000153.1 GCA_012719235.1 Clostridiales bacterium | reverse complement strand
GGGCGATACACAGCCGAACGCGGAACAGTTTTTACTGCTGTGCGAGCTGTATGAAGTGCGCGATGTGCTGGCTGTTTTCAGAGGGCAGCAAAAAGCACCGGATACCCTGAACGCGCTGGGAAAGAGTCGCGTTCGCGAATATATCCGCCTGCTTGAGGCGGACCCCGAGTTCTCTTCGGCCGCGCGCGAGCGCCCGCAGAGGATCGAAAGGGTCATCCCCCTATACGATCTGCCCGTATCGGCGGGCTCCGGGCAGTTTCTTGACAGCGACAGCTATGAACTGCTCGAGGTGGACGAGTCCGTGCCTCTCTCGGCGACATATGCCGTCCGTATCAGCGGAGACAGCATGACTCCCCGGTTCGTGGACAGGCAGATAGTATATGTCAAACAGCAGCAGACTCTCCGCAGCGGAGAGTGCGGCATCTTCCTGCTCAACGGCGACGCGTACTGCAAACAGCTGCGCGACGAGGGGGAGCTGGAGCTCGTCTCCCTGAACAGCAAGTATCCGCCGATAAAAATATCCGAGTTTGACGAGCTGCGTATCCTGGGAAAGGTCGTGGGTTAGATGTGCGGGCGCTACTATATCGACACGGACGACCCCGAGATGCGCGCGATCGCCGATGGGGTCGGGAGATACGGGAATGTCGCCGCGGGCGAGGTCTTTCCTACGAACGTCGCCCCTGTCGTTTCGCCGAAGGGCACTCTTGCGGCTATGCGCTGGGGTTTCACGTTCCCCGGCGGCAAGAGCCCGGTGATAAACGCCAGAAGCGAGACGGCCCGGGAGAAACCTATGTTCCGCAGGCCCATGGTGTCGGGGCGATGCCTCATCCCCGCAAGCTGGTATTACGAGTGGGAGAAGCAAAGATCAAAAAAGGTGAAATACGCTGTCAAACCTCCCGGCGAGCACAATATATTCATGGCGGGCCTCTCCGCTGAGGACCGTGATACGGGGCAGGAGTGTTTTGTGATCCTGACTCGGCCGGCCTGGGAGGGCATCGCTTTTATCCACGACCGCATGCCGGTGATCCTGCCGCGTGCGATCCACGACGAATGGCTCTTCGGCAGCGATCCTTACGGCACGATGAGCAGAGCTCTCGATATGATGGAGTATTCGGAAGTATAAGCGCCTCGCGGCGGCATTTTCCGCATCATATAAGCGGCGCGTTAATTTCCAAGGGTATTAAGACAGGCGAGGCATGAAAATCTTTTCTCATGCCTCGTTTTATTATATAATTTCAAAAAATACTTCGTTTGAAACGACCCCGCCGCAGAGCACGGCCGCGATATCGCCTCACGGCGGCTGTCCCGGCGGCAGGGGAGAATAAATGCCGGGCAGGAGGGCACGATCTTGAAATATGATCCGATAATCCGCGGGTTTCCCCATATTCTGCATGGAAGCGACTACAACCCGGAGCAATGGCTCGGGACAAAGGAGATCTGGCTCGAGGATATGCGCATGGCGGGCCTCGCGCACATCAATTCGCTGTCGGTCGGTATCTTCAGCTGGGCGGCGCTTGAGCCGCGGGAGGGCTGCTATGATTTTTCCTGGCTTGACGAGATCATGGACCTGCTCGATAAAAACGGTATAAAGGCGGTGCTGGCGACTCCTTCCGGCGCGCGGCCGGCGTGGTTGAGCCAAAAATATCCCGAGGTATTGCGCGTGGGTGCCGACAGGCGGCGCATTCTGTACGGTGAGCGCCATAACCACTGCCCGACGTCGCCCGTATATCGCGCGAAAACGGCTGCCATCAATGAGAAGCTCGCCGAGCGATACGGGTCTCATCCCGCCCTGGGAGTATGGCACCTGTCGAACGAATACGGCGGAGAATGCCACTGCGAGCTGTGCCGGGAGGCGTTTCGGGCCTGGCTCCGGACCCGCTACGAGTCCCTCGACGACCTCAACGAGGCGTGGTGGACCGCTTTCTGGAGCCACACTTTCACGGATTGGAGCCAGATCGAGCCGCCTTCGCCGCTCGGCGACAACAGTATCCACGGCCTGGCGCTCGACTGGAAGAGATTTGTCACCGAACAGACGGCCGACTTTATGGCCGCCGAGATGGAACCGCTGAGACGCCTGACGCCGGATATACCCTGCACGACGAACATGATGGGCCTGTATGACGGGCTGAACTATTACAGGCTTTCGGAAAAGCTGGATATAGCCGCCTGGGACAATTACCCCGCGTGGCGGGGCGATGACAGCGACATAGAGCTCGGGTCGCAGGTCTCTTTCGTTCACAACATGAACCGCTGCCTGAAAGACGGGCGGCCGTTTATGATGATGGAGAGCAGCCCCTCCGCTACAAACTGGCAGGAGGTCGGGAAGCTCAGGCGGCCGGGCCAGCTTGCGCTTCAGGGCATACAGGCCGTTGCGCACGGAAGCGATACCGTTCAGTACTTCCAGTTTCGAAAGTCCCGCGGCAGTGCCGAGAAGTTTCACGGTGCGGTCGTCGACCACGTCGGCACGGAGGGGACGCGGGTGTTTCGCGAGGCAGCGCAAACAGGTGCGATACTAGGGAAGCTGGATAGTGTTGTCGGAACGGTCGTGGAACCGGACACGGCGATCATATACGACGTCGAAAACCGCTGGGCGATCGATATGAGCCAGGGTTTCTTAAAACAGAAGGGCTACGTACAGACGCTGACGGAGCATTACGCACCGTTCTGGAGGGCCGGCGTTTCGGTGGACGTGATAGACAGTACAAAACCGCTCGGGAGCTACAAGCTGGTGGTCGCGCCGATGCTGTATATGCTGCGGCCGGGTATGGCCGAAAAGATCGAGGCTTTCGTCCGCGGCGGGGGGACGTTCGTGGCCACATACATGACAGGATACGTTGACGAGCACGATCTTTGTTTTCAGGGGGGATTTCCAGGCGCTCTGAAAAACGTGCTCGGTATCCGGTGCGAGGAGATGGACAGCCTCTACCCCGAAGAAAGAAGGCGTGTGAGCTGGAACGGAGAGGTCTATACAGCCCGCGATCTTTGCGAGATCGTACATCTTCACGGCGCGAGCGCCGAAGGTGAATACCTTGAAGATTTCTATTCGGGCACACCCGCAGTAACGGTCAACAGGTTCGGCGCCGGGGAGGCTTACTTTATCGCGGCGCGCCTCGACGATAAGTTCAATAACGATTTTTTCGGCATGCTTATGGACAAACTCGGCCTGAAAAGAGCGCTTGGAGGCCGGCTGCCCGAAGGGTGCACCGCGTGCTCGCGCACCGACGGGGAAGAAAGTTTCGTGTTCATAATGAATTTTTCACAGGAAGAAAAGACCGTTCGTGTTGAAGAGAGCGCGCGCAGTCTGCTGACGGAGGAAGATATCCGGGGCGATGTCACGCTCGCGCCGCGGGGATTTGACGTTTTGCGAATCAAAAGATCTGTCGAATGAATCCGGTTTACGGATTATGTGAAGGAGGAAAGAAAGATGAAGGTATTTGAAAAACCGGGAAAGCACAATACCGAGGAGGCCTGCCGCATCGCGCTCGAGCGGGCCGCTTTTGTCGGCGCCCCCATTATTGCCGCGACGACGGAGGGGGATTCC
>JAAYAR010000152.1 GCA_012719235.1 Clostridiales bacterium | reverse complement strand
GTTCTTCTTTCAAATCTTGTTCGCGCAGAAGGTAATGCCCTTGTTGCCTCAGTTGGCGTCTCCCTGGGCGGCGTTCTGAACATAATACTCGACCCGTTTTTTATCCTCCCACAGTTTCTGAACATGGAGGCGGGGGGCGCCGGCCTTGCGACAGCCGTCTCCAATTACGCCGGAACTATATTTTTATTTTGCTGTATTTTTTCAAAACGCCGTACTTCCGTGCTGCGGATGGATCTGAAGCATCTTCGCCGCACCGGGACCCATATAGGATCTATCATGAAGATCGGTATCCCCTCCGCAGTACAATATGCGCTGACAGTTGTTGCGGTCGTCGCACTTATGAAATTCACGTCCGGCTATAGTACGGAAGCATTGGCCGCTCTCGGTATCGTAAGAAAACTGGATCTGCTGCCGCTTTATTTTGCTATCGGTACTGCCAACGGGATGCTGCCGCTGCTGTCTTACAACTTCGCATCCGGCGACAGACATCGCAGGCGCAAGGTTTTTTCGTTTGGTGCAAAAGTCTCTCTCGGTTTTTCCGTGTTGTGCCTTTTGTGTTACGAGCTGTTTGCTCCCGCACTGATCGGTCTGTTTATAAACGATCCCGCCACGATTGCTTACGGGTCCCGATTCCTGCGCATCATGGTGGTTGCCATGCCCATGATGTCTGTCTGTTATCCTATGATCATACAGTTTCAGAGCATGGGCAGGGTAAAGGAGTCCCTTATCTGCTCGATCATCCGAAAGGGTGTCATCGACATCCCGATATTATTTCTGATGAATATGCTGATACCGCTGTACGGCTGCGTAATGGTACAGCCTATCGTGGACTTCATAGCGATGATCGTCGCCTTGTACTTTTACAAGAAGATCTCCGATGAAGAGAATCTGAAATTATCTGATGCAGAACATCAGCAAACAACGATATAGTGCCGAATTCAGAAAAAAGGGGCTGCCTTGCGACAGCTCCTTTTGTAAAATTAACCTTCATTAATCGGGACCGTCGATGACGCCGCAGGCGAAATCCGTATCGTCATCCGAATCGTCATCGATCGCGGCAGCCGCGTACATATCTCTTCCGCTGACCCTGTATTTCAGCTTCGCATTTTCGATAAGTTCATCAAGCGTCTGTGTCAGAAGCCTCGGATGCCTGATCTTCTTAAGCGCCTTTTCGGGTGTATCGCTGTCCTTCGCACGCAGATATATCGTACCGCAGCCGAATATGCGCTGCCCGAGAGGGAGCTCCATACGCTTGTCCAGGATCCTGTATATCAGGATCTCATCCTCCTTAATATTCAGAAATCCCTTGCGAGTGATGATTTTCTCTGTCGTTATTATGTAGCGCGTAAAGTTGATCGCCATACCCAGGAAGTTGCGCGGCTTGCCTGTCCAGACGTATTTACTCTTGTCCTCTTTCACCTGATACACCACTTTCGATAGATTTTCTTACGTAAATCCTTCACTGCGGCGGAAATATTCCACTATCATACAGTGTATTTGCCAGCGCAAAAAAAGTCAAAGACTTCCCGAATACGAACCGTGTCCGTCTATAAAATCAATTTATTGCCCCGACGTTTTGCTCTCTTTCAGACGATTCATCTCTGTACGCTTATGTATACGGAGTAACAGGCAGTTTTATCCATCCGCTCGTATTATTCCCTCATCCGGGAAATGCCCTTTTCCGGTGTGTGAGCACCGGAGATTATTAAATGATTAAATGTTCGGATGACCGGGCGGATGCTCCTTCTTTTGCTGCAGTCAGGTGTGCTCGCCGCGACTTATAACCGTATAATACCCGCTATTCGGCGTTTTTCTATATAAAAATGCAAAAAATGCAAAAAATAACCATGCCGCCCGACGGCAAATTACCGCCGCCTGTCTGTCACACGGTTTTCGATCCTGTTTGGAAAAAGCGTTATTCCCGCCCGCGCCCTCTGTGGGCTGCGCAGAGGGAGGTGATCCGCAAAATGAGCGGCGCGGCATATATTTGTTGACCGCGCCGCTCGTTCGGGTTATATTTTCTATATATTTAATTATTATCATACTTAATATATTATTAAGTACCACTCTGTTTTCGATCGCTCTGTTTTACGAATTTCATTTTTTGGAGAGAAATATATGTATCAGTTCAGTCCAGTCACCGATCGCGTCGCCGGGATGAAGGAACGTTACCGCTCGACACAGCCGAGCGTATGCCTCGCGCGCTACAAGATCATGACCGATTTCTATAAGGAAAACCCCGACCTTATGGGCATAATGAAGCGGGCCAAGAACTTCCGCAATATCTGTGAAAAACTGCCCCTTCTTGTCCTCGATGACGAGGTCATCGTGGGATCGGCGACCGCGACATACCGCGGCGCTTGCGTCTACGCCGAGAACTCCATATCCTGGCTCCTCGATGAAGCCCGCTCCGACCTTATAAATACGCGGGACGCCGATCCGTACACGCTCACGCCGGAGGACCGCGACTATCTTCTCGCCACCGGGGATTTTTGGCTCAAGGAGTGCCAGAGCGCAAAAACCGACGCCAATATTCTGGACGGCTGGTTCGAGCACTCGAACAACGGCGTGACGATGTTCAACAGAAAAAATCAGACGATCAATCCCGTCGGGCACTTCTGCACCGGCTATAGAAAGGCCATCGATGTGGGCTTCGGCGCAATCAAGGCGGAAGCCGACGCGAAAGTCCGGCAGATCGAGGAAGAGGGCGTCATGGGCGACGCGATCGAGCGCTACAACTTTTACCGCGCGATCTCGATAGTCTGCGACGGGATGATAACGCTGACGAAGCGGTATGCCAAAGAGGTCGAAAAACTTGCCGCGGCCGAGACCGACCCCGAACGCAAAAAAGAGCTCCAGACGATGGCGGAGGCGCTCTCCTGGTGTGTCGAAAAGCCGTGCCGCACGTTCCTCGAAGCGGTCCAGACCCTCTACCTGTACCAGATATTTCTTACGCTCGATGCCTGTATGCACGGGCTCAGCTTCGGCCGTGTTGACCAGTATCTCGGGAAGTATTACGAGGCAGATCTTGCTGCGGGCCGGATCACACCGGAGTACGCGCAGGAGATCATGGACCTGTTCTACCT
>JAAYAR010000151.1 GCA_012719235.1 Clostridiales bacterium | reverse complement strand
CCGGACCTCCCCGGCGGCGCCGTGATACTCGCAACGGGCAGCCACGGGTCGGCGGCTGCGACAGCCGGGAGCTCAGGAGAGCAGGATACACATACTATTGATAACGGAGTTATAATCCCGGCGCGCGAGGGCGGCATGGACGCCCCCACAGCGATAGCCGAGGGCAAAAAGGCGGCGCTGCTCGCCGACAGATACCTGCGGGGCATGAGCGGGCGCCTGATCGCGGAGAGCGGGCGCAATGTATCCGCCCTGAAGCCGGATCTTTCGGGCCTAGAGCCGAAAAGCGCCGTAAGGCCGTCCCGGGGCGGCGCGTATTCAAAGGAGGAAGCGCGCTCCGAGGCAGGCAGGTGCGCCGGGTGCCGCTGCCTGCGCTGCGTGAAGGCCTGCGAGCTCCTGAGCAAGGGCAGGTCGTACCCGAAAAGATATATAAACGAGGTCGCCCAGAGCCTGGGCCCTGTGGAGAAGCTGACGGAGCTCGTATCAAAGCGCAGGATCTACTCCTGCAACCTTTGCGGCCTGTGCGGCTCCGTGTGCCCGGAGCGGGTCGATATGGGCGAGGTCTATCTGAGCGCGCGCCGTATACTGTACGAAAAGGGAAAACTGCCCCCGGCTTTTCACGAATTCTTCTTAAACGACATGCTCTTTTCGAATTCCGAAGCCTCCCTAACCCTCCCGGGGGAGCGGGGCAGCGGATATATGTTCTTCCCCGGCTGCCGCCTCGGGGCTTTTCTGCCGGACGAGACGGAGGCGGCGTACCGCTACCTGAACGCGAAGCTGGGCGGCAGCGTGGCGATAACGCTGGGCTGCTGCGGCGCGCCCGCCTACTGGGCAGGCAGGGAGGACCTCCGCGCGGACGCCGCCCGGCTGTTCCGCTCGAGGTGGGAGGAGCTCGGCAGGCCGGAGGTCATCCTTGCCTGCCCGTCCTGCGAAAAGCAGCTCAGAGAGTACGCGCCGGATATCCCCCGGACCATGCTCTGGAATCTCATGGAGAGGCTCGGACTGCCGGAAGGCGCGGAGGACCTTTCAGGGAGGACGTTCTCCGTATTCGACCCCTGCAGCGCGTCGGGAGACACGGCCCTGCAGAGCAGCGTCCGCGCCCTGCTGCGCGGGGCGGGGGCGGAGCTTGAGGAGATGCCCGAAAAGGGGGGCTGCTGCGGCTACGGAGGCCTGATATCCTACGCCGACCCGGAGCTTTTGAACGCAGTTGCGCGCCGCCGCGCTGAGCGGAGCGGGGCGGAGTACGCCGCGTACTGCGTAAACTGCAGGGACACTTTTTTGCGCTGCGGCAAGAGCACGTCGCACATTTTGGAGCTCCTGTTCCCGCAGAAGGACCAGCGGCCGGCCCCGACCCTGGACGGCCAGAGGGAGAACAGGCTCGCACTCGCCCGAAGGCTCCGCGGGGAGAGCGGGGAAACGGGCGGCGCGGCGCGGGTCGTCGCGGACGACGCCCTGATTAAAAAGCTTGACGGGCAGTATATCCTGCTGGGGCAGCTCGAGAGGGCGATAGAGCGCGCCGAGGAGACCGGCAGCCGTTTCTATGACGAGGAGAGGGACACGTACACCTGCATGCTGCGGGAGGGCTCCGCCACCTACTGGGCGGAGTACCGCCGCGAGGGAGAGCTGCTGCGGTTATTAAACGCCTACTCACACCATATAGCGGTCATAGACAGCCCGGACGGATAAATATAGTCACTTAATATTGACAACAATGTGCGGCGCGTGTATATTATTAATAAACGCTCGTTAAGCATTAGACAAGCGGCAGAGGTGATTGAATGGAAGAGAAGAGAGCGGCTATGGCGGAGGGCACGATAACGCCCGAGCTGATGGCCGAGATGGAATCGAAGAAAGGTCTGAAGCTGAGAGTAAAGAACTCGGTATTCAACGAGTACGCCACAAGCGACAACATACGCAAGTTTGCAAACGGGATAGGCGAGACGAACCCGCTGTTCCGCGACAGCGATTACGCGGCCGGGACGAGGTACGGTTCGCTGATCGCGCCTCCGTCTTTTATCTTCAGTATACTCGCGGGGGTCCAGTTCGGGTGGAGAGGGCTCGCGGGCTTCCACTCGGCCAGCGACATGATGTTCTACAAGCCGATCAAGACGGGCGACAGGATAACGCCCGAGGAGACGTATCTGGGCTTCGAGGGCCCGAAAGAGAGCAAATTCGCCGGAAAAACGATATTCGATTACTTTGAGGACAAGTATTTCAACCAGAGCGGCGTCGAGGTCGCGAAGGTAAAGAAGCTGATAATCCGCGCCGAGAGGAAAAAGAGCCGGGAGAAGGGCAAGTACCAGTCCATCGAGCTCCCGCACCCATGGACGCAGGATGAGCTGCGGGAGCTTGAAGAGCGGACGCTCGAAGCCGCCCGCACCGCCGTCAGAGGCAGCGAGACCCGTTTCTGGGAGGATGTCGAGGTCGGCGAGGAGCTGCCCGAGCTCATGAAGGGGCCGATAGGGCTGACAGACATGGTCGCGGCTGTAGTGGCGGGGCTCGCTCCCGCGCGCCTGACTGCCCACGAGGAGACTCTGATGCAGCAGGAGAAAAAACCGGCCTGGTTTTTCCGCGACCCGGCGACCAGCGCCTGGGAGCCGATATTCGCCGTGCACTACAGCATAGACGGCGCCAGGGCGATGGGGCTGCCGTACCCCTACGATATCGGGATACAGCGCCATTGCTGGCTCGTGCAGATGCTGACTAACTGGACAGGCGACGAGGGCTGGCTCAAGAGGTGCTACGCCGAGTACCGCAACTTCGTCTTCCTCTCCGACGTGATACGCATCACGGGGAAGGTGACCGAGAAGTATGTGGACGAAAACGGAGAATACTGCGTAAGGGTCAAAACGAGCGCGGTGAACCAGCGCGGGGCGGAAGTAATGCCGGGCGAGGCTGAGATATGCCTGCCTTCAAAAGAAAAGAACACATGGCCGGTGGAAGGAAGGAGAAGATAGAGATGTCAATACCCATGGAAGAAAGGAAACAGTGGAAAGCGCTGAACTACAAGACGTACAAGGACGCCGTGGAGCACTTTCAGTGGAAAGAGCGCTGGGAAGTCTTTGACGGAACAAAAGAGAATTTCAATATCACGCACGAGTGCGTTGACCGCCACCCGGCGGACGAGCTGGCGATCAGGATAAAGTTTGACGACAGGCACACGGAGAGCTACACGTTCGGCCAGATGTCGAGCCTGACGTCGAAATTCGCCAACATGCTCAAGCGCAACGGCGTGAATACGGGCGACAGGGTGGCCGTGCTGCTGTTCCCGTCGCTGGCGTTTTACGTGACGATGTTCGGCGTATACAAGAGCGGCTCGGTGCTCATCCCCTGTTTCCCGCTGTTCGGGCCCGAGGCGATCAATTTCCGCCTCGAGAACGCCGGGGTCAGCACGATAATCACGACAAGGGACAAAGTGGACCTCGTAAATCAGGATCTTGCAAAAAAGCTGAATCTGAAGTACATATTCGTTGAGGACATAGTCGGGCTGCTCGAGGGCGAGAGCGAAGACTTCACCCCGACGACTTCGTCGAAGGACCTGTGCATGATCCAGTTCTCGAGCGGGACCACCGGGTCCCCGAAGCCGATACGGTACACCCACGGCGCGATCTCCGTTGCGGCGGTCGTCATCAAGTTCGCGGGAGCGCTGAAGCCGGACGACAGCTATTTCTGCTGCTCGTCGCCCGGATGGGGCCACGGTATCTGGTACGGCACGATAAGCCCGATGATCTTCGGAAAAGCGGCGCAGACGATCTCCGGCAAATTTGACCCCGAGATCTGCCTCGAAGCGCTCGAGGAGTTCGAGGTCACGAATATCGCCGGCATCTCCTCCCACTTCCGGCTGATGCTCGCCACGGGAAAAGCGGACAAATATAACCTGAAGCTGAGGTTCCTGACATATTCGGGCGAGAAGATGTCGAAGGATCTCATCGACGAGATAAAGAGGGTCTGGGGCCTCGACGCCTACACGCAGTTCGGCACGACGGAGGTCGGCCCGATCGCCCTCGATTACGGCGGATTCGACGACTGGGTCGTGAAGCCCGGCAGCGTGGGCAAGCCGATGGTGGGAGGCCTGAAGGTCATCATCGTCGACGAAAACGGCAACGAGCTGCCCCAGGGACAGATAGGGCAGGTCGCCCTCGTCAAGAAGGATAAGCTCGAAATGATAGCGGACGAAGCGTACATGGACGAGGACGGGTACTTCTGGTACGTGGGGCGCGTGGACGACGTCATCATCTCGTCCGGATATACGATAGGCCCGATCGAGGTCGAGCAGACCCTTATGAAGCACCCCGCGGTCCTGGAGAGCGCCGTCGTCGGAGTGCCCGACAAGCAGCGCGGCGAGCTCGTCAAGGCCTACGTCGTCCTCGAGGAGGGCTACACACCGTCCGAGGAGCTGAAGAAAGACATACAGGAATTTGTCAAGGATAAGCTGAGCAAGCACGAGTACCCCAGGGAGCTGGAGTTCATCGACGCCCTGCCCAAGACGCCCGACGGAAAAATAAAGAGAAAAGTGCTCAAAAACAGGGCGACAGCGTAGCACACCGCCAAAAAGTACGTTCATATTTTTAGTTAATATAAGGAGGTACACATCATGGCTCTACCATTCACCAAATCGGAAGCGAAGCAGTGGGCAAAGGAGAACTTCATCGGGCTGGAGGCGCCGATATTCCCGTCCTTCACTCCGGACCTGTCGGAGCTCGATGAGGACGGCATCAGGTGGGACGTCAACCACATCATAGCCAACGGCATGGTCTCCATACTCATCGCGCCCGAGGGCACCGGCATGACCCAAGAGGAGCGCAAGAGGTTCGTCAGCATCGTCAACGACGAGGTCGCCGGGCGCGTGCACACCTCGATCTCCACGCTGATGGATACAGTCGAGCAGAATATCGACATCATGCAGCACCACGAGAAGACGGGCGGCACCATGGCGATGCTCGGCCATCCGATCATGTATGATCCCGAGTCCGTCGAGGAGCTCTACAGGAACTACAAATACATGTGCGACAACACGAACCTCGCTCTGGTGTTCTACCCCGGCAGGCTCAAAGTCAAGCGCTGGGATCCGAGCGGCTGGCCGATGGAGATCCTCCCCCGCATAGCCGATATCCCGAACGTCGTGGCGATGAAGATCCAGGGAGGCGCTTCGCTCACCTACGTCATCGAGTGCTTCCACCTGGTCGGGGAGCAGATCCTCGTTGCCGACCCGATGCCGAGCTCCTGGTTCACCACGATACCCAACTACGGCCAGCAGTGGGCCGGAGCGGGTCCCTTCTATTCCAGCCAGACACCCGAGGACCAGCGCAACGTCAAGTTGTTCAACGCCCTGCGCAGAGGCGATATCGACGAGGCGCTCAAATACCACTGGATGGCGGCCAAGAACGTGACCGGCGGCGCGGCATTCGCGAACGTCAACTACCCCGAGACGGGAATACTCGTCGCTTTTGCGGACAAATACGCCCACTGGTGCCTTGGCGGCAACGGCGGCCTGCTGAGGCAGCCCACAGGCCGGCTCTACGACTATCAGAGACAGGCCATCAGAAACGGCATCCGCGCCATGGGGTTTGAGCCCCGCGAGCCGGAGGAGGAGTATTTCGTCGGCAGGATGAACTACGCGAAAGGCGCGAGGCTCAAGAGGTATTGATCGCCTGTCAGGCGTACCGTAAATAATTGAGCGTCGGGAGCCCGCCCGCAGCGGGCGGGCTCCCGGCGGTCTTGCCGTACCGCGGCCCCGCGCATCCCCGGGAAGACGCGGGGCGGAACGGATATTTACGGCCCGTGTTTTCGGGAGAAGGGGAGGATAAATGGTTAATGTTACAGCCGATATAGACGCCCTGCTCAGGGGCTCGATAGATATGCACCTGCACCACGGCCCGGTGGCGGGCCCTTGCCGCTTCGACGCTCTTGAGCTGGCGCAGCAGGCGCGGGACGCCGGGATGCGGGCTGTCGTGCTCAAAGACAGCGGTTACCCGAACGCCCCGCTTGCGACCATAATAAAAAAGCTGGTTCCCGAACTCGGGATCTTCGGGAGCCTGTGCCTTAATTACAGCTGCGGGGGCCTCAATCACCACGCGGCAGAGTCATCCGCGCGCCTGGGAGCGCGCGTTTTATGGATGCCCACATATTCCTCCGCGAATTCCGTCAAGACGTTCAGAAAACTCGGCATGCCGATAGAGGACGACGGGATCTCGCTGCTCGGCCCGGACGGCCGGCTCGTGCCCGAGATGGACAGGATACTCGAGATCGTCAAGCGGCACGACATGGTCCTGGCCACCGGCCACATCTCCCCGGAGGAGATATTCGCCCTTTTTGAGGGTGCGAAAAAACACGGCATAGAGAAGTTCATCATCACTCACCCCACGGACAAGGAGTTCTCGGACCGCGCCCCGGGCATGGACGAGCTCAAGGATCTTGCGGCAGGGGGCGCCGTTATCGAGTTCACGTTTGTTGCGCATCTGCCTACGGAGTTCTGCCGCAACCCCGTGCAGACCGTCGAAGACATCCGCGCCATCGGAGCGGAGCGCTGCATCATCAGCACCGATCTCGGGCTGTTCACGTTCAACCCGCCGGCGGCGGAGGGCTTCAGGCTTTTCATCTCGTCCCTGCTGCGCAACGGCATCACGCCCGAAGAGATAGAGCTGATGGCAAAGGTTAACCCGGCAAAGCTGCTCGGTCTGGAGCAACTCTGATATATTAAGGAGGCGCGTCATATGGCATTGCCATACACGAAAAGCGAAGCCAAACAGTGGGCAAAAGAGAATTTTATCGGGCTGGAAGCGCCCGTGTTTCCGTCGTTCACGCCCGATCTGTCCGAGCTGGACGAGGACGGCATCAGGTGGGACGTGAACCACATAATCGCGAACGGCATGATATGCATCCTCGCCGCCAGCGAGGCCTGCGGGCTCACCCACGAGGAGCGCAAGAGATTTATCTCCATCGTAAACGACGAGGCGAAGGGCAGGGCGTTTACGTCGATATCCGCGCTGATGGACACCGTTGAACAGAACATCGACCTTCTGCAGCACCATGAGAAGACTGGCGGCACCCTCGCGATGATAGGCCACCCGCTGCAGTACGACCCCGAGTCGGAAGAGGAGCTGTACCGCAACTACAAGTACATGTGCGACTCCACCAACCTCGCCGTTCACTTCTACCCCGGCAGGCTCAGGCTCAAGAGGTTCCACCCGAGCGGCTGGCCGATGTCGATAGTGCCCAGGATAGCCGAGATACCGAACGTGGTCATGATGAAGTTCGCGGGCGGCACGCCGCTCCAGATGACGCTCCAGTGCTTCCACATGGTCGGGGATCTGATACTCGTCGCGGACGCAATGCCCGACAGATGGTTCGTCACGATCCCGAAATACGGCCAGCAGTGGGCGGGGGCGGGCCCGTTCTACACGATGCAGACGCCCGAGGACCAGCGCTCCGTCAAGCTCTTCAACGCCCTGCGCGAAAACAGGCTGGACGACGCCTTCGAGATGGCCTGGAAGAACGCGGCGTACGGCGCTATGGCGGGGGCCAGCATGGGGCAGGTGTCGTACCTCGAGACGGGGATAGTCAGCCCCGGCATCGACAAGTACGCCCACTGGTGCCTCGGCGGCAACGGCGGCCTTGTCAGACAGCCCGCGCGCAGGCTCTACGACTACCAGAAGGAGGCCATCAGGGCCGGCCTGAAGGCGATAGGTTTCGAGCCGCGGGAGAACGAGGAGGAGTACATACTCGGCAGAACGAATTACGCTAAAGGGGCCAGGCTCAAGAGGTACTGAGGCCCCGCGCCTGGAGCCGCGCCGGGAAAATTATCCGCGGTGTTCACAGATGTTTCACACAACGTACACATTCTGTGATATGATATAATCAGAGCGCGGGCCTGTCATCGCGGCGCGCGGCATTCCGGAACCGGAGGTCTGAAAATATGGAAAATATAGAGAACGTTGGAAGCTGGCAGCAATTATTCATACCGACCTGTACAGACCGCATAAAGAACGCGAAAAAGCGGGTGCTCACGTCGATGGAGATCTGTCTCGAGCGCGCCCGCGCGCAGATGAAAGTGATGAAGGAGCACGGGAGCGAGCCGATGGTCATCCAGCGCGCGCTCATGTTCAAGACGTATCTGGAGGAGAAGACGATCTTCATCCAGGACGGCGAGCTTATCATAGGCAACATCACGAGCAAAGTGCGCGGCGGGTCCTTCGCGGCCGAGATGGTCGATTTCATGGATGCCGAACTGGGTCACCCCGAGAAGGACTTCGAGATACGCCCGCATGAGAAATTCATAATCACACCCGAGGAGAGGAAAGAGCTGAGGGAGGAGATCATCCCCTTCTTCAAGGGGAATACCCTCGGCGACTATATACTCAGAAGAGCGGACGAGGACGTGGTGCGGAAGGCCTACTCCGTGACGGCGGAGGATCCCCATATACCCGTCATCGGAGACCTCTCGCTCTACAAGGACCTGGGCCACCAGATGGTCAACTACGAGAAGGTGCTCTACAAGGGGCTGAAGGGCGTCAGGGAAGAGATCGTAAGGTACATGGAAGAGCTCGAGCAGCCCTACACCCGGTACGGGCGCGAGAGCAAGCGCGACTTCTATCAGGCCTCCCTGATATGCGTCGACGCCGTCATAGCCTACGCGAAGCGCTACTCAAAGCTCGCCGAGAGCATGGCCGAGTCCGAGCAGGACGAAGTGCGCAAACAGGAGCTCGAGCGTATAGCGCACATCTGCGCCAAAGTGCCCGAGAACCCCGCCGGGGACTGGTGGGAGGCGCTGCAGTCGCTGTGGATGATACACCTCGCCGTCCACTGCGAGATATTCAACGTCGCAAACTCCCTCGGCCGCTTTGACCAGTATATGTACCCGTTCTTTAAGAAATCGGTCATCGAGGACAAGACGATGAGCCGTGATTTCGCACTCGAGCTGCTCGAGAGCCTCTGGATCAAGTTCAACGAGTGGGCTATCCTGCTCAGCTACGACGTGGCAAACTTCCAGCCGGGCCAGGGGCTCAGCCAGACCGTCACGATAGGCGGGCAGACCCGCGAGGGCAAAGACGCCTGCAACGAGCTGACGCTGCTCTGCCTTGAGGCCGAGGAGCAGGTCGGCCTCGCCCACCCGGACCTCGCCATGAGGCTGTGGGAGGGCACGCCGAAAGAATATATCAAGAGGGCAGTCGAGGTCATCCGCCTCGGCCGCGGAAAGCCGAAATTCATAAGCGATTCAAAAGCCATAAAGATGGCCGCGACCGGGCATTACGGCCTGTCGGTCGAGGACCTGCGCGAGTGCTCCGTTATGGGCTGCACAGAGCTGACCCTGCCGCACAACAGCATGCTCCACAGCTGGGAGGGCATCTGCCTGACGCCGAAGATCCTGGAGCTTGTCCTGTTTGACGGGAAGTGTTCCCTCTGCGGAAGGCAGCTGGGGCCCCAGACCGGCGACCCGAGGACGTTCGAATCCATGTCCGAGGTGCAGGGGGCTTTCATAGAGCAGCTGTACTACTGGATGACGATGATGGTCAGGGGCATCCAGACCGTCAAAGAGGTACAGGCGGAGAGGCTGATGATACCTCTCAGCTCAGCGCTCTCGGACGGGCCGCTGCAGAAGGGGCGCGATATCGCCCAGGGCGGGTCGTGGTTCAACAACTGCGGCATATACCTCCAGGGCCTCGCGGACACCGCCGACTCACTGGCCGTGATACACAAGCTCATATACCTCGACAAGAAAGTGACCTGGGACGAGCTGCTTACCGCCCTCAAGGACAACTGGGAAGGGCACGAGGCCCTCAGGCAGCTTTGCGTGAACGGCGTCCCGAAATACGGCAACGACGACGATTACGCCGACAGCTGGGCCGTCTGGGTCATGGATACCTGGTATGACTGCGTGGACTGGATAAACGACCAGCGCAGCCTCGCCCCGAAGCCGTACCCCGACAGCCTGTATCTCGGGGCCGGGATGATAGGCCAGAGCAACGTGTCGTTCGGGCCGGTCATCAGCGCTCTGCCGAACGGGCGGAGCAACCCGAGGCCGACGGCCGACTGCATCTCCCCGTTCCCCGGCGTCGACAGAAAGGGCGCCACGGCTGTCATCAAGTCCGTGAGCAAACTGCCGACCGAGAGGTTTGCGATGGGCGGCCTGCTGAACCTCAGGCTCAGCGCCCAGCTCGTCGCCAATGACGAGGACATCGAAAGGTTCATAGCGTTCCTCCGCTCCGTTGAGGAGCTGGGGGTGTACCACACGCAGTTCAACGTCGTATCGACGGAGCTCCTTCGCAAGGCTATGGAGAAGCCCGAGGACTACAGGGACGTGCTCGTCCGCGTCGCCAGCTACATGGCATATTTTGTCGAGCTGACAAAGGAGCAGCAGCTCGATATCATCAGCCGCACGGAGTATCAGGGCTGGTAAATAAACTTTAAAAAATTCAACGATAAAAACCCGCAGCCGCATCCGCCCGCAACAGGGCGGATGCGCCATACGGAGGTACGGGCGCCCGCGGACGGCGCGGGCCGGGTGGAGAAGATGACCGGAAGCGAAAACCCCGCAAAGCAAAGATACGTTCTGAACATATACAGGATGACGACACACAACGGGCCGGGCATAAGGACGCTGGTGCAGTTCAAGGGCTGTCCTCTGCGCTGCCTGTGGTGCGCGGCGCCGGAATCCCAGGCTCCGGAGCCGGAGATATATTACAGCCCGTCCAAATGCATCGGGTGCGGCAGCTGCGAAAGGGCCTGCCGCTGCGGCGCGATAGCGGTCCGGGGCGAAAAGGCGGTCCTCGACAGGGGCCTGTGCGTAAACTGCGGTGACTGCGCCGCGGTCTGCTTTCCGGGGGCCCTCGTGATGGCGGGCAGACCCATGACTGTCGGGGAGATAGTCGACGAGGCAAAAAAAGACAAGGTCTTCTACGACCACTCGGGCGGGGGGGTCACCCTCACGGGCGGCGAGCCCCTGTCGTTCCCCGATTTCACGCTGGAGCTGCTGCGCGCGCTCAAAGCCGAGGGCATCGGGACCGGAGTGGACACTTCGGGATACGCCCCCAGGGGAGATTTAGAGCGGATGATACCGTATATAGATTTTTTCCTGTGGGACATCAAGCATATGGACCCCGGGGTCCACAGGGAACTGACGGGCGTGTCGAACGAGCGGATACTGGAGAACGCCGCGGCCGCGTCGAGGGCCGGCGTGCCGATATACCTGAGGCTGCCCGTTATCCCGGGTTACAACGACTCCCAGGAGAATATCGGCGCCGTCTGCGATTTCGCAATTACGCTGCCCTCCCTCGTCGAGGTGGATCTTTTGCCTGTACACCATCTGGGCAAGGCGGCCTACGAGGCGCTGGGCCGGCCGTATCCGATACCCTCTTCTCTCACCGCGGGCGAGGAGGCCCTGCAGGATATGAAAGCGGCGATCATGTCGCGCGGCCTGAAGTGCAGGATCGTCGCCTGAAGAAGCTCCGCACCGGCTTCAGCCGCGGCGCTCCGTTTTCCGAAAAAGCCGATACGTTACAAAAGCGGCCGAGGCCGCGAAGAAATATTAGAGGAGGCACGACATGGCAGCAACCTATGAACAGATAATCAGGTTTATGGAGGAGTATTTCCCGGCCTACAGCGAACAGGGCCAGATCGAGGAAACGCAGTCCGTTATGGACAGGTTCTACGCCCCCGACATAAAGTTCGACGACGGTGTGATAACGAGCCGCGACCAGTGGTACAAAGCATGTCTGAGCCACCCCGGCATCCTTGACAAGATAACTCCCGAGCTCATCTATGCCGACGAAAAACAGCAGACGGCCGGAGCGCTCGTCACGGCGCGGGCCGTGGAGACCGAGACCGGCAATGTGCTTAGCGAGATAAAGATGAACGCTTTTTATCAGCTCGCGACGGACGGGAACGGCGAGCTTAAGATAAAGCACGTGAGGGTGTTCCTTGAGAGCGACCCGAAGAAGGCCGAAAGGCTGATGAAGGTCTTCGGCATGAAAATGTAGAACGGGGGG
>JAAYAR010000150.1 GCA_012719235.1 Clostridiales bacterium | reverse complement strand
CGCTCTATGGCCGGTGTCTTGAGCACGAACTGCACGGCGGCGACGTCCGTGTTCTTCTCCGAGACGAACGATACGGTCTCGCCCGGGCCGCCCGTCACCAGGTCGAGGATGCCGGATATATCGCCCTGTGAACCGTCAAGGCCGCCGAGCAGCGCTCCGGTGCCGTCCTTGTACTCCGAAAGGCCGTCCCTGAGCTCTCTCATGGCCCCGCTCAGCCTGGCGCCCGCCTCAAACAGCTTGTTTGCCGAAGCAGGGAGGACCGAAGCGGAATTATAGAATTTCTCCGCCCCGCCGGCGAGATTCGCCGCACCGGAGCTTAGCTGCTCCACGCCGTCCGTATAGCTCCCGAGTCCCTGCACGAACATCATCACGCCGTCGAGCTGCGCTTTTATCGCTGCCGTCTCGGCGCGGTCCCCCAGGATCTCGGCATAATTCTCGCTTGTCAGGGTCGGCAGGCCGGAGCCCTCGAGCTGCGTGTTGACGGCGGAGAAAACGGCCTCCTGCATGGCTGCGGCGCCTGATACGAGGGCGGCGCCCTGCTCCGCGAGCCCGGACAGCCCCGCGCTGAGGGAGCTTGCCGCCGCGCTGAGGTCGGCAACGCCCGCGCTCAGAGAACTGAGCCCGTCTTTCAGCGCTTTGAGCCCCTCAAGATAGTCGGAGAGCCCCTCAGAGAGCCCGTCTGCCCCCGCGAGCAGGTCGCCGGCACCGCTGTCAAGCCGCCCGAGCGTGTCTTCAAGCATGGCTATCCGGCCGCCGATGTCATCCATGCCGAGATCGAGCATGAGCCTTATCCCGCTGATTGTTATGGCCTCCATTTCAAAGTCGCGCACCGCGGCGCTCAGCGACAGCTGCGCGCCGCGCCCCGGGAGCACCGTGAAACTGATCTGTTTATCCCCGCCGGCGTCGGCGATCGTCGCGCCTTCCGCCGCGATGTCCTCGCACAGTTCCTTGTCGAGCTTTACGGTTACCTGAAGGGCGTAGTCATCAAAGAAGGGCGTCGTGACGCGGGGGTTCTGACCGACGGTGATATCTATCCTGAGGTCGCCGTCGGCGCCGCCGAGGTCCTCGAACCGCACTTCCCTGCCGTTCAGTCTGCATTTTATGCCGAAGGTCCACGGCAGGTCCTTTGACGAGAGCGTACCCTGGTAGCTGAGCCTGCCCTGTGAGCCTTTTGAGGTGATCATATCACCGCTGACGGAGAGAGGTTCGCTGCCGGAGAGGTTCACGATCTGCGTGTAGTCGCCGTAGTCCGTGATATCTCCCCCGTAGAAACTGTTGACGACGTATATCTTTTCAACGCTGCCGTCGCCGCTCAGTATACCGTACACGACCTCCTCTTTGCGGGAGGGGGCGGCCGCACCGAGGGCGGGGCATGAGAGCGCGGCAAGCAGCGCTGCCGCGATAAGCACGGATAAAAGCTTTTTCATATTATATCTCCTCTATACAAAGGGTTAGTATTTCAAGGGGAGGTCAGGGGCTCTTGCGGCCCTTGCCGAACCCGTGATTCAGGGTTGTCTTTTGTATCAGTCCGTCAAAAACAGTGAGCAGTGCGGGCAGGACGAGGCAGACCATGGCGAGCGACAGGAGCGTGCCCCTGCCCAGCAGTTCCCCGAGCTCGGCGACTATGGGGTTCGTGGACGTCATCGAAAGGGTGAACCCGGCCATGGAGAGTATCGCTGCAGAGGTCAGGATCGACAGCAGGTTGCCGCCCAGCGCCCTGATCGCGGCTTCCTTTTTCGGATGTTCTCTCCTGAGATCAAGATAGCGGTCCGTGAGCAGTATGGCGTAGTCCACCGTGGAGCCGAGCTGGACGGTGCCGATTATCAGGTATCCGATATAGTTGTATGTGTTGCCCGTGAAATAGCCGATCGAGAGGTTCAGCCATATGGCTGTTTCGATCGTGAACAGCAGCAGCAGGGGGATCGAGACGGAGCGGAACGCCACGAGTATCGTCAGAAAGATGCCGATGACGGCGCAAAGGTTTACTATTTTCGTATCCGCCGACACCGTGTTCCTGATATCGTACAGCGTCGCGCTCTGCCCTGCGAGATATACGCCGTCGTAGTACATCGCGGCGGCGCTCCGGATATCCTCGACTGCCCGGAAGGCCCCGTCGCTCTCCTCGGTCGTATCTGTGTAGATGATGAAAAGGGCGTAGTTATCCGAGTAGAACCGCCCGAGCGTGGCCCGGTCGAGGTAATCGGGCGGTATCTCCTCCCCGACGAGGTCCACGTACGACACGACTCTCCTTACCTCATCCATATCGTGAAGTGTTTTGCTCAGTTCGCT
>JAAYAR010000149.1 GCA_012719235.1 Clostridiales bacterium | reverse complement strand
TGAAAATAAAGCAACATGCAGATGTTTATGTTATGTTCATTGGTCGACAAAGCGCTAATAAGTGTACGGATATTCAAAAAAAGTTTACACTTTCGGGAGGGTGTACGGGTGAAAAACGGGAAGCTGGACAGGAGAGTCAAATATACGAAGATGGTCCTGAAGAAGAGCCTTATCAAGCTGCTGGCTCAGAAAGACATCTCGCAGATCACGGTCAAAGAGCTGTGCGAGGACGCCGATATCAACCGGACGACGTTCTACGCTCACTACTCGGACCAGTATGACCTTAAAAGCAAGATAGAAGACGAACTGCTGGAGAACATCAGCTCCTATCTGTCCGACAGTATGGAGAGCGGTTCGGACGAGGTCGTGGACGCCGTCGAAAAGATCTTCGAGTACATAAGGGAGAACGCCGAGCTGTGCCAGATGCTTCTCAGCGACCGCGGGGACATAAACTTCCAGAAGAGGATAATGATGCTGATCTACAGCGGAAAGATCGACACCCTGATAAGCGGCGGGAGGATACCCGGAGAGTATGCGGATTATATCCGAGCCTACATAATCACGGGCTGCATCGGCGTCGTTCAGAAATGGCTTGACGACAATATGGCCCGGCCCTCGCGAAACATGGCTAAGCTGCTCGTGGCGCTGAGCATGGAGCTGCCGGAGTCGTTCGGAGCGAAAAAATAGCGCCCTCCGGGGATACCCCGGGCGGTGCCCGTAATATAAACAAAACTTGTTTGCGGAGGATTCTTTATGATAAGAGCAGCGGTAGTGAGCTACGGCAATATCGGCAGGGCCGCCGTTGAGGCCATCGGCGCCTCGCCTGATTTTGAGCTGGCGGGAGTGGTCAGCAGATCCGCGGAATGCGGTATGAGGGGAAATTTCCGGTTTGTAAGGAGCATTGACGAACTGAGCGGCGTGCAGGCCGCGATTTTGTGCGGGCCGAGCGTGCACATACCGGAGATCGCCGAGGAGATACTCAAAAAGGGGATATCGACTGTCGACTGTTTTGACATCCACGGCGAGGTCTTCGGCCTGTTTGAACGCCTTGACGCCGCGGCGAAAAAAGGGGGGTGCGCGTGCGTCACCGCCGTGGGCTTTGACCCGGGGCTTGACTCGGCTGTCCGCGCGCTTTTTGAAGCCGCCGCACCCGGGGGGCTGACTTATACGGATTTCGGGCCCGGTATGAGCATGGGCCACACGGTGGCTGTAAAAGCCGTAAGCGGGGTCTCTGACGCGCTGTCCGTGACGATACCGGCGGGGGCGGGCGTTCATCGCCGCATGGTGTACGTCGTTATCGAGGACGGGGCCGATTTTGACGAAATTGCCAAGAAAATAAAGAACGACCCGTATTTTGTCAAAGACGAGACGGTCGTTGCCCGTGTTCCGGCCATTGAACCGCTCAAAGATATGGGGCACGGCGCGCGCATCACACGAAAAGGCGTGTCGGGCACGACGCACAACCAGCGGCTATGTTTTGAGATGAGCATCAACAACCCCGCGCTGACGGCGCAGATGATGATAAGCGCCGCCAGGGCCGTTCTTAAGCGCCCGCCTGGGGCATACACGATACTGCATCTGCCTGTCATCGATATGCTGCCGGGCCCGCAGGAGGAGCTCATACGCCGCCTGGTGTAGCGGTTGCCCATGCCTTCTCCTCGGGGAGAAGGTGCTTGATCGCAGCGAGGCGGATGAGGTGGCGTTGAGGGATAAACACCTCATCCGGACGGCTTCGCCGCCCACCTTCCCCTCAAAGGGGAAGGCTGTTTTTCCGCTGCGGCGGCAGGAACGGACTCTGGCCGAAATTCTCTGCTCTTTGAAAGTCCGGGCGCGGGGACAATGCTCCCCGCGCCTTTTTTTGCACAATTTTTTCCTGTCCGATATTCGGGCGCGTCGCGGCAATAATAGTCGCGAGGGATGAGAGATGTATATTGTATGGCTTGTTGTTTTTTTGGCCGCGTCGGCCGCGGTACTTCTTTTTGTCAGGCCGCTGAGGACATATTTTCTCGTCGACAGTGACAAAATGAGTGTGCGCGTTTCGGCAGGCCGGCTGATCCCGGTGAGCGCGGCCGCCGATCTGACCGATCTTAAAGCGGGGATCGCGGTCTTTGTCTTCAACAGAAAAGTGTTTGCCCTCAGGCCGGGAGGGAAGAAAAGGGGCGGAACAAAACGCCTTCTGCGGCTGGCGGGGGCCCTCGACGTTCAGAACGTGAGCGTTAAGGCGGAGTACGGCACGGGCGACCCCTTCGCCACGGCGATGGCGGTCGCGGCTCTCGCGGCGCTCGGCAGGTCCGGGCGTATCGACGGCATCGAGCAGCACCCCGATTTTTTATCGTCTGACGGCCGCTTCGTCGTCTCGGGAACAGCGAGGATAAACGCGGGAAAGACGCTGCTGAATCTGGCGCAAATCAAAGGGGAAAGGAATAACGGAGAATTGGAAAACATGACTATGGCCGAAAACGTAGATACCTTATTTCACAGTCTTGAAAACTTCACCCAGAAAGAGGGCATCATCGGCAAGCCCGTGACGCAGGGCGACAAGACGTTCCTGCCGGTCGTGTCTATAACCGTGGGGTACGGCGAAGGCAGCGCCGCGGGCAAAAACCAGGCAAACCAACAGGCGAACGGGCAGAGCACGAATACGGGGGCCGGCGCGCTGGGTTTGGGCGCGAAGCTGAGCACCGACGCTGTGATCGTCATCGACGGCGCGAACAATCAGGACGTGAAGCTGCTCTCGCTCACCTCGAGCGCGGGGACCATGATGGACAAGATCCCGCAGGTGATATCGAGCATAAATCAAAGCAAACAAAGCAAGGGGCAGCCGCAGCAGAGCGCAGGCATGACAGCCGGAATGTGACGGCCTCTCCGGGATGATCGCACCGCGACGATAGTCTATGCAAAAAGCGCAAAAAAAAAGCGCGGGGAGCCGAAAAAGCCCCCCGCGCTTTATGCGGTCCCGGTTATCTGAGAGTGTTGAGAGCACCTTTGCCTTTGAAGACGGCGCTCTTTCCGAGCTGCTCCTCGATCCTGAGCAGCTGGTTGTACTTCGCGATGCGCTCCGACCTGCAGGGAGCGCCGCTCTTTATCTGGCCCGAGTTCACCGCGACGCAGATATCCGCTATGGTAGTGTCCTCCGTCTCGCCCGAACGGTGCGAGATGACGGTGGTATACTTCGATTTCTGCGCCAGCTGTATCGTGTCGAGCGTCTCCGTGAGGGTGCCTATCTGATTGAGCTTAATCAGGATGGAGTTTGCCACGCCGCTTTGGATACCCTCTTTGAGTATCGCGGGGTTGGTTACAAAGATATCGTCGCCGACGAGCTGGATCTTTCCGCCGAGCTGCTTTGTCAGTTCGGCCCACCCCAGCCAGTCGTCCTCTGCGAGCCCGTCCTCAATCGAGACTATGGGGTATTTGCGCACCCATTCGGAGTATAGGGCCACCATCTCGCCGCTTGAGCGGGTTATCCCCTCACCGCGCAGGACGTATTTACCGTCTTCGTACAACTCGGAGGCGGCGGGGTCAAGGGCGATGGCAATATCGTCGCCCGGCTCGTATTTTGACTTCTCGATCGCCTCGATTATCAGTTTGAGCGCGTCCTCGTTCGTCGCGAGGTCCGGCGCGAAGCCGCCCTCGTCGCCGACGGCGGTGCTCAGGCCCCTGTCCTTTATAACGTTTTTCAGAGTCTGATAGACCTCGGCGCACATCCTCAGCGCTGACGAAAAGCTCCGGGCGCCAACGGGCATTATCATGAATTCCTGGACGTCGACCGTGTTGTCCGCGTGCTTGCCACCGTTGAGGATGTTCATCATCGGCACGGGGAGCTCGCACGCGTTCGCCCCTCCGATATACCTGTAGAGCGGCACGCCCAGCTCTTTTGCGGCGGCTCTCGCGGCGGCCAGCGACACGCCGAGTATCGCGTTTGCCCCCAGCCTCGATTTATTTTTTGTGCCGTCAAGAGCTGCCATCAGGCGGTCGATCTTCCTCTGATCAAAAACGTCCAGGCCGTATATCTCCGGGCCGATAACGTTCAATACGTTTTCAACAACTTTTTTTACGCCTTTGCCGTGGTAGCGACCCTTTTCTCCGTCACGGAGCTCTACGGCCTCCCTCGTTCCTGTGGAAGCGCCCGAGGGAACGGCCGCTCTGCCGAGCGTTCCGCTGTCAAGCTCCACGTCGACTTCTACGGTCGGGTTGCCCCTGGAATCAAGTATTTCTCTCGCTTTTACTTTACTGATCTTCGGCACGGGTAACACTCCTTTGATGATGACTGTGATCATGATTTTGATTATGTCTGTTTGATTTGCCGTTCATTTTAATATATCTTTTCTCAAAACGCCAGCATTATTTGTCTTTCTTTGCGTCCTGTTTTGTGCGCGCAGGGAGCGGAGCCGCACGGGTATCGTCCCGAAACGGCTCCGCTCTTTCGGGGAGGCGCGGGGTTTCTGTTTATTCGGCCTGCCCGTTTATGAATGTTGAGCAGCATGTGCCGTCGCTCGTGCGGGCTTTGCCGTCTCCGACGGGGTTGATGTCGAGCGCCCTCGCGTGGCACATCCGGTCTTTATTGTAGTGACAGTTTTCTACGCCGCATTTCACCTGCATTCTCGGCGATTCTCCGAATACCATCATTATCACCACCTTTCAGAGATATTTTTATCATCGGGCCGCGTTTGATGCACGGGATGCCGTATATCATTTTTTACCACCGGCGCGCCGGTCCCATCGGGGGTATTCATGATATCAGTTCGGAATATCTGCCTTTGAAAAGGACTTTCAGCGGCTTTCTGGGCGGCCCTTCAAGGTGGTTGCCGTCCGTGTCGAAACGCCCCCCGTGCGCGGGGCAATCCCACGTCTTCTCCGCGCTGTTGAAGTTCAGCTCGGTCTTCATATGGGTGCAGGTGATGTCCAGGACAGTCACGTTGCCGCCGCCGTCCATGTAGATACCTGCTTTTTCGCCTTCGTACCGTATTATCCTGCCCTCGCCCGGTTTGAGCCCCCCGATGTCTCCGGTGCCCTCGAATTTCGACTTGACGAGCTCGATCACGGGGTTCACCGCTCCGGCGAAAGCTTTTTTTACAGAGCTCGTGATATCAGGCCTCGAGACGGAGTACAGGTCTTCGTACGCGCATTCCCCGGTCTGTATCAGCTCGGATATCATCATCCCCGCGAGAGTCCCGTTCGTGAGTCCCCATTTGCTGAAGCCTGTCGCGATATAGATATCGGATTTGGGCGAGACCCTCCCGATATAGGGCAGCTCATCGGGGGTGTCGTAGTCCTGAGCGGACCATTTCGCTATGACCTCCCCGGCGCCCGCTTCGCGCTCCGCAAACCGCGCGAGATTGTCGAAATGCACGGCCATGTCCGGTGACCGCCCCGTGTCGTGGCCCTCTCCGACGACGATGAGGATCGTCTCCCCGCCCTCGACGTGGGTCCTGATAGATCGGGTCGGGTCCCCCACGTTGATATAGCTGCCTTCGGGCCGGTCCCTCAAAGCGCGCGCCGCAATGCCGTACGTCCTCTTGGGGTAGAGCCTGGCGAAGAAAAGATTCAGGCCGCCGAGAAACGGGTACTGTGTCGCGGCGATCACGTGCCGGGCCTTTATCACGGCGCCGTTCTCGCACTCGACGGTCTTTATGTCGCCGTCGTCGATCCCGGACGCCTTCGTGTCGCAGCAGATCCGGGCGCCGAGGCGCGCGGCGGCCGCCGCCAGGCCCTCGACGTATCTCACTGGGTGGAACACGTACTGGCCCGGGAAGGCGAGCAGCCCCTTGTTTCCGGAAGGGAAGGCTGCGTCTTCGACCATCCGGGCGTTAATGCCGATCGATCTCGCGGCGTCGTACTCTTTTTGAAGGAGGTCGCGCTCCTGTTCGTTTTCCCCGTAGATATACGCCGTGTTTTCTCGCAGGGCGCAGTCTATCGACTCCCTGCCCGCCGTCCCGGCGACAAAGTCCATGGCCCTGTTCTGCGACGCGGCGTAGTCGCGGGCGGCGTCAAGGCCGTATTTTTCTTTGATCTTGCAGTAGATGACCCCGTGCTGAATCGTCACTTTGCCCGTCGTGTTGCCGGTCGTGCCGCCGCACAGTTCCCCGGCCTCGATGAGGAGGGGCCGAAACCCTCTTTCCGCGAGGCAGTAGGCGCATGTAACGCCCGTGATACCGCCGCCTATGACAAGAACGTCCGTGTCCGTGTCCTCGCTCAGCCGGGGATAGCGCTCTTTTTTGCACGTCAGATCCCAGTAAGAACTGTTGCCGCTCATATCGCCCTCCGCAATTTCCCGAATTTATGCGGATAGTTTGCGGCCTGCGGCTCGTTTTTATTCGCCGCGGCGCTCCGTATCGCCGCAGCAGGAGCCAGAAGCATATAGCAGTACCCAAGCCTTCTCCTTTGAGGAGAAGTTTCTAACGCAGTGAGGCGGATGAGGTGGCGCACCGCCATATAGCCGCAGAAATTCGAAGGGGAAGGCAGCGTCTCAACCGTTCGGCTGCATCGATCTCAGCCCAGCCTGAACCCCGGCATCGGCTCCAGCTTGAAAAGGTTCCTGCGGTGAAGCTCGTCTATCTTCGCCTTTGTCTCGGGGCAGTCGATCTCGCCCGTGCGGATATACCTGTCAAGCACCGCGTACGTGAAGCCCAGGTTCTCCTCGTCCGTCTTGCCGCAGAGGCCGTCTATCGGAGTCTTCTCTATCAGCGCGTCGGGCAGCCCGAGCGCCCTGCCGACCTCTTTAACCTCCGCCACGGTCATGTCGCACAGGGGGCTGAAGTCGCCCGCGGCGTCCCCGTAGCGGGTGGCGTAGCCGACGTAATCCTCAGAGAGGTTGCATGTGTTGGCGACCCTGCCGTTCAGGCTCTGCGACACAGCGTACAGGGTCGCCATGCGTATCCTCGCCGGGAGATTTGTTTTAGTCTGCGCGCTTATTTCGGGCAGAGCGCCGATGCTGTTCAGAACGGCGTCCACCGCGGGTTTTATATTGACCACATAATGTTTTATATGCAGGTGCCGCACGAGCAGATACGCCATATCGATATCCGCTTGCTCCCCGTTGGGCATAAGGACACCGACAACGCGCTCTTTTCCCAGCGCCTCGGCGCACAGCGCGGCGACTGTCGAGCTGTCTTTGCCTCCGGAGATGCCGACGACAGCGACGCAGTCTTTTCCGTTGTTTTCAAAAAAGTCGCGAATCCAGGCGACGCATTTTTTTACGGTTTCTTGTGCGTCAAACATGATCATACCTCTTTTGATCTGCCGGCCGCCGCGCGGGCCGGGCGCGGCGGCCGTTTCCGTTATGCGCTCTCGCCCTTACTTTTTTTTGTTATGGGATACTCGAGAGCAGCTTTGATAAATCCTACAAACAGCGGGTGCGCCCTGTTGGGGCGGCTTTTGAATTCCGGGTGGTACTGGACCCCCAGGAAGAACGGATGTTCCGTAATCTCGGCGGCCTCCACCAGCACGCCGTCAGGGGAGAAGCCGCTCAGAGCGAGCCCGGCCTTCCTTAACGCCTCGCGGTAGTCGTTGTTGAACTCGAGGCGGTGGCGGTGCCGCTCGGATATCTCTCTTATTCCGTAGCACTCGGCCATTTTCGTCCCCCGCGCGATGCGGCAGGGGTAGGAGCCGAGGCGGAGCGTACCGCCCTTGTCTATGTCACAGCTCTGCCCGGCCATGTAGTCGATGACCTTGTGTTTGCTGTTCGGGTTGAACTCGGCGGAGTTCGCGTCCTTAAGGCCGATAACGTTTCTCGCGATCTCAATGACGGCTATCTGCAGGCCGAGGCATATGCCGAAGTAGGGCAGGCCGCTCACTCTCGCGTGCCCGGCCGCCAGGATCATGCCCTCAATGCCCCTGTCGCCGAAACCGCCGGGTACGATGATGCCGTCGAGCCCGTCCAGTTCGGAGGCGACGTTGTCGGGAGTCAGATCCTCGGTGTTTATCCAGTGTATGCGGATGTGTGCTCCCAGTTCATAGCCCGCGTGCTGCAGAGCCTCCGCCACGGAGAGATACGCGTCATGGAGCTTTGTATATTTGCCGACGAGGCCGATGTGCACTTCTTTGTCGCGGTTCTTTATGCGCTCGACCATCGCCTCCCACTCGTAGAGGTCGCAGGGCGGCGCGTCGATGCCCAGCTCGCGGCACACGACGGAGGAGAGGTTCTGCTTTTCGAGCATCAGCGGCGCTTCGTAGACGTTCGGCATGGTGGTGTTTCCGATCACGCAGTCCGGCTTCACGTTGCAGAAGAGGGCCGTCTTCTTGAAGATCTCCGCCTCGATCGGCTCGTCCGAGCGCAGCACTATGATGTCCGGGTTCACGCCCATGCTCTGCAGTTCCTTGACGGAGTGCTGCGTGGGCTTCGATTTGTGTTCCTGCGAGGCCCGGAGCCAGGGCACCAGCGTGACGTGGATGAACAGGGTGTTCCCGCGCCCGGCTTCAAAGCTTATCTGGCGCACAGCCTCAATGAAAGGACGGGACTCGATGTCGCCGATAGTCCCGCCTATCTCGGTTATAACAACGTCGGCGCCTGTCTGGGAGCCGAGGCTGTAAATAAAGTCCTTTATTTCGTTCGTGATGTGGGGAATGACCTGTACGGTGCGGCCCAGGTACTCGCCGCGCCGCTCCTTGGTCAGCACGTTCATGTATACCTTGCCGGTCGTTAAATTGGAGTATTTGTTCAGGTCCTCGTCGATGAATCGCTCGTAGTGGCCCAGGTCGAGGTCGGTCTCCGCGCCGTCCTCCGTCACGTATACCTCGCCGTGCTGGTAGGGGCTCATCGTGCCGGGGTCCACGTTTATATAGGGGTCCAGCTTCTGCGCGGCGACTTTCAGCCCCCGCGATTTAAGAAGCCGGCCCAGCGACGCGGCCGTGATGCCCTTGCCGAGCCCCGACACCACGCCGCCGGTCACAAAAATATACTTTCTCATGATATCCAAACCTCCCGGAATTTCGCTCTGTCCGGCGCTTTTTTAGCCCGTTCCCGCCGCTCCCCGTCCCCGGAGAGCGCCGCGGGCCGCGCCGCGGGAGACCTCGTCACTTAACACCGAACAGCAGCTCTCCGTATGTTGGAAACGGCCAGTACTCAGCCGCCGTGACGCTCTCGGCCTCGTCGGCCACGGCGCGCAGCTCGTTCATGGCGGGCAGCACGTAGTCGCGAATAAAGTATGACTGCTCTTTTACGTCCGCCATGTCGCGGAGTTTTGCTGCGGTAGACTCAAGATCCTCCGTTTTCATCATGATCTGGTCCGCCAGGAGAGTCAGCTTTTTTATAATGGACTTCTCGTAGCTGCACACGGCGTCCGGAACGATGACCGCCTTGTCCTTGGCCGTGCGGGCGACAGCGCCCGCGTATTTCTCCACGGCGGGCAGTATCTGCCGCTTCGCCATATACGCCATGGTGTTCGCTTCGATGACGATGGTCTTGCAGTAGTTGTCGAGCATGATCTCGCAGCGGGACTTCAGCTCGGCTTCGGTATACACCCTGTGCGACGTGAGCATCCTCACGTTTTTCTCGTCGAGCAGGTGCGGCATGCAGTCGGGGGTCGTGCGGTAGTTCAGAAGGCCGCGCTCCTCCGCTTCCTTTATCCACCCGTCGTCGTAGCCGTTGCCGTTGAACAGGATCCTCTTGTGCGCCTTCACGGTCCTCTTTATGAGGTCCTGCAGGGCGGCCTGGAAGTTCTCCGCCCCCTCAAGCTCGTCGGCGAAGATCTTCAGCGATTCCGCCACGGCGCTGTTGAGCATGATGTTCGCGCAGGAGATGGAGTTTGAAGAGCCCAGCATGCGGAACTCGAATTTGTTCCCGGTAAAGGCGAAGGGCGACGTGCGGTTGCGGTCCGTTATATCCCTGAGGAAGCGCGGCAGGGTGTCGACGCCCAGCTTCATCGTGATCTGCTCTCTGCCGTTGTACGGCTTCGAATTCTCGATGGCCTCCAGAATGGCTGTAAGCTCGTCTCCGAGGAAGATGGAGACCACGGCTGGCGGCGCCTCGTGCGCGCCGAGCCGGTGGTCGTTCCCGGCGGTGGCGACGCTCAGGCGCAGCAGGTCCTGATAATCGTCAACGGCCTGGATGACGGCGCAGAGGAACAGCAAAAACTGCGCGTTCTCGTACGGGGTCTCGCCGGGGGATAGCAGATTCACGCCGGTGTCCGTCGCCATGGACCAGTTGTTGTGCTTTCCGGAGCCGTTCACACCTGCGAAAGGCTTCTCGTGCAGCAGGCATACGAGGCCGTGCTTCGAGGCCACCTTCTGCATTATCTCCATCGTGAGCTGGTTGTGGTCAGCCGCCACGTTCGTCGTGGCATAGATGGGCGCGAGCTCGTGCTGCGAGGGGGCGACCTCGTTGTGCTCCGTTTTCGCGAGCACGCCCAGTTTCCACAGCTCCCGGTTCAGCTCCTCCATGAAAGCGGCGACTCGCGGTTTCACGACGCCGAAATAGTGGTCGCCCAGTTCCTGGCCTTTCGGGGGCTCCGCGCCGAACAGCGTGCGCCCCGTGAAGATAAGGTCGCGGCGCTTGTTGTACATCTCTCTGTCTATAAGGAAATACTCCTGCTCGGGCCCGACCGAAGTGCGCACGCATTTTACATCAGTATTACCGAACAGGCGGAGAATACGCAGCGCCTGTATGTTCAGAGCCTGCATCGAGCGCAGCAGAGGCGTCTTTTTGTCCAGCGCCTCGCCGCCGTAGGAACAAAACGCGGTGGGTATGCACAGAGTCTTACCTTTAATAAAAGCGTAGCTCGTCGGATCCCACGCCGTGTAGCCTCTCGCCTCAAAGGTGGCGCGCAGCCCGCCGGAGGGGAAGCTGGAGGCGTCCGGCTCACCCTGTATCAGCTCTTTGCCGGAGAATTCCATTATGATGCCGCCGTCCGGCGCAGGGGCGATGAAGCTGTCGTGCTTCTCTGCGGTGATGCCGGTCAGAGGCTGGAACCAGTGCGTAAAATGAGTCGCGCCCCGCTCCACTGCCCAGTCCCGCATGGCCGCCGCAACGGCGTTGGCCACGGACAGGTCGAGCCTTGCTCCTTCATCTATAGTTTTCTTCAGCGAGTTGTAGACGCCGCTCTTCAGTCTGGCCTTCATGACCCTGTCGTCAAAGACCATGCTTCCGAAATACTCAGGTAACATTTCCATGTTCAGCTCTCCTTTTTAGAATGAAAAGATAAAGGCGCCCCGATGCATGCACATCAAAGACGCCCTTGCCTTTATCTTTACGGATCTGTCTGCGGTTTCACAATAATGAGACAGGGAGTCTTCCGACGCACCGGAAGACTCCCTTGCCTTCACGTAGCATAATACGCTGTCATTTTGGATTTGTCAACCCCATAATTGCAGTTTAACATTATATTTCCTGCATTTAACTACAATAATTCGCGTCAATCCCTTGACAATATGAATAATATGGTGTAGTATACTTGCAAATGAGCAAAGACGTTCATTCGGTGCAAGTAATTGCTTTTCCGAAGGGGCGTCTTTTTTTATGTATGGAAGGAATGAAGGCCATGAAACCTGAGGGTCAGGTGCGCATCCCGTCGGGCTGCGCGATCTCCGCCGTGATATCCAGAAAGGGCGAGAGGATATCGGGCGAAAAAATAATCACGAGCATGAAACCGATGCGCGAGCGCTCAAACGGCCTCGGCGGAGGCTTCGCAGCTTACGGGATCTACCCCGAAATGAAAGAACACTACGCCCTCCACGTGTTTTTCAATGACGACTCCTGCCGCGCGGAGTGCGAGAAGTTTCTGAAAGAGTCTTTCGAGGTGGTGAGCGCGAAGGTCATCCCCACGAGAAAGACGCCGGAGATCACCGACGAGCCGCTGATATGGCGCTACTTTGTATCGCCGCTGAAGTCCGTCCTCGTCTCCATGCAGCTGGACGAGAAGGAGTACGTCGTCCGCGTCGTCACCAGGATCAACAGCACGATGAAGGGCTGCTACGTCTTCTCCTGCGGGAAGAACATGGGCGCTTTCAAAGCCGTCGGTTTTCCGGAGGACGTCGGGCACTTCTACCGGCTTGAGGAATACGAGGCCTACTCCTGGACGGCCCACGGCCGGTACCCGACAAACACTCCCGGCTGGTGGGGCGGCGCGCACCCGTTCGCGATGCTCGACTACACCGTCGTGCACAACGGCGAGATATCGTCCTACGACGCGAACCGCCGCTTCATAGAGATGTTCGGCTATAAATGTTCGCTGCTGACCGACACCGAGGTCATAACATATATCGCAGACTACCTGCTCCGCCGCCAGGGGCTGACTCTCGAGGAGACCGCCTGCGTCATCGCGGCGCCCTTCTGGGAGACGATAAGCCGCATGGAGGAGGACGCAAAGGCAAAAGCGACTTACCTCAGGACAGTTTTTCCGGGCCTTCTGGTGACCGGCCCGTTCTCCATAATACTCGGCTTCGAAGGCGGCCTGATGGCGCTCAACGACCGGCTGAAGCTGCGCTCGATGGTAGTGGCGGAGAAGGGCGACAAGGTCTACGTCGCCAGCGAGGAGGCCGCGATCCGGGCCATGGAGCCAGACGCCGAAAACGTGTTCGCCCCGATGGGCGGCGAGCCCGTGATCGTCAGGGTAGAGGAGGGTAAATTCTGATGGGAATAGATTTCATATATCCCGAGTTTGAGGTCGTGCGCGACCGCGACCGCTGCATCGCGTGCCGCGTGTGCGAGCGCCAGTGCGCCAACGAGGTGCATTCATACGACGCCGAGCGGGGGCTCATGGTGTGCGACGAGACAAAATGCGTCGACTGCCAGCGCTGCGTGTGCCTGTGCCCGACGCGGGCGCTCAAGATAGTGAAGAGCGACTGCGCACTGCGCGAGAACTCCAACTGGCCTTCAGAGACAATAAAAGAGATATACAAGCAGGCTTCCTCGGGCGGCGTGCTGCTCTCGTCGATGGGCAACCCGAGGGCGCTGCCCGTATACTGGGACAACATCCTTATAAACGCCTCCCAGGTGACGAACCCGTCCATCGACCCGCTGCGCGAGCCGATGGAGACGAGAGTGTTCCTGGGCAAAAAGCCCGACAAGATAAAGCGCGACAGCGATGGGAACATCATAAACGAGCTTCAGCCGCAGCTTGAGCTGTCGATGCCGATAATGTTCTCCGCGATGAGCTACGGCTCCATCAGCTACAACGCCCACAAGAGCCTTGCGATCGCCGCTGAGAAGCTGGGCATCTGCTACAACACGGGCGAGGGCGGTCTGCACGAGGATTTCTACGTATACGGCCCCAACACGGTGGTACAGGTGGCCTCCGGCCGCTTCGGCGTACACCAGAAATACCTGGACGCGGGCGCCGCGGTCGAGATCAAGATGGGCCAGGGCGCGAAACCCGGCATAGGAGGCCATCTTCCGGGCACGAAGATCGTGGGAGACATCTCCCGCACACGCATGATACCCGAAGGGAGCGACGCCATATCGCCCGCGCCGCACCACGACATATATTCCATCGAGGACCTTCGCCAGCTCGTCTGCTCCATCAAGGAGGCGACGCGATATAAAAAACCGGTCATCGTCAAGGTGGCGGCCGTGCACAATATCGCCGCCATTGCCAGCGGCATAGCCCGCAGCGGCGCCGACATCATAGCGATCGACGGTTTCCGCGGCGGCACGGGCGCCGCGCCCACCAGGATACGCGACCACGTGGGCATCCCCGTGGAGCTCGCCCTCGCGGCAGTCGATGCCCGCCTGCGCGAGGAAGGCATAAGAAACCGCGTCTCGCTCGTCGCGGGAGGCAGCATACGCTCGTCGGCGGACGTCGTGAAAGCCGTGGCCCTGGGCGCCGACGCCTGCTATATCGCCACCGCGGCGCTCCTCGCCCTGGGCTGCCATCTGTGCCGCACGTGCCAGAGCGGAAAATGCAACTGGGGCATCGCCACACAGCGCCCGGAGCTCGTCAAACGCCTGAACCCCGAGATCGGCAGCGAGAGGCTTATAAACCTGATGACGGCGTGGCAGCACGAGATAAAAGAGATGATGGGCGGAATGGGCATTAACTCTATCGAAGCGCTGTGCGGCAACCGGGCCATGCTGCGCGGGGTAGGACTAAACGGAAAGGAGCTTGAGATCCTCGGTATCTCACACGCTGGAGAATGAAAAGAGTGTTTGTTAACGAAGAGTGGTGCCTCGGGTGCCACCTCTGCGAGTATTACTGCGCGTTCGCGAATTCCGGCCTTGCCGACATGGCGAGAGCTCTCAAGGACAGGGACATCTTCCCGCGCATCCGCGTGGAGGACACGGGCAAGGTCACATACGCCCTGTCCTGCCGCCACTGCACGGACCCGCTCTGCGTGAAGAGCTGCATCTCGGGCGCGCTGACCAAGGTTCCGACCGGCGCTGTATGTATAGACAAGGATAAATGCGTGGGCTGCTATACCTGCATACTTGTCTGCCCCTACGGCGCAGTCACGGCCGGCGAACACGGTGCGGTGCAGAAATGTGAGCTGTGCCTTGAGAACGCCTGCGGGTCCCCCGCCTGCGTGCGGGGCTGCCCAAACCGGGCTATCGTTTACGAAGAGAGGTGACCGGGATGAAACAATACGTTATTATAGGCGGCGGCGTCGCCTCCGTCGGATGCATTGAGGGCATTCGCAGCGTGGATAAAGAGGGCAGGATCGTCGTGCTGAGCGGCGAGGGGCGGCCCGTCTACTGCCGTCCGCTCATATCCTACTTCCTTCAGGGCAAAACGGACCCGGAAAAGATGAAATACCGCCCGGACGAATTCTACGCCGAGAATAACTGTGAGGTCGTTTACGAAAAGGCCGCAGCGATCGACCCCGCCCGGAAAACCGTCACGCTGGAGAGCGGGGAGAGCATACCCTACGATTCGCTCTGCGTAGCGACAGGCTCGTCCCCCTTCGTGCCGGCTTTTGAGGGGCTCGACACGGTGGAGAACAAATACGGCTTTATGACCATGGACGACGCGTTGGCGCTCGACGGGGCTGTCGGCCCGGATTCGGACGTCCTGATAGTCGGCGCGGGGCTGATAGGCCTCAAGTGCGCCGAGGGCCTTTGCGGCCGCGCGAAGTCGATAACGGTCTGCGATATAGCGCCCCGGGTGCTCTCGAGCATACTCGACGGGGATTGCGCCGCACTGATGCAGAAATCTCTCGAGGATCACGGCGTCAGGTTCGAGCTCTCCGACAGCGCCGAGCGGTTCAATATAAACACGGCATATATGAAGAGCGGGAAAGTGCTCCGTTTCGATATACTCGTCCTCGCAGTCGGCGTCCGTCCGAACGACTCCCTCGTCGGCGAGGCGGGCGGCGTCTGCGACCGCGGGATCCGCGTCGACACGCACATGCGCACCTCCCTTGAGGACGTTTACGCGGCCGGGGACTGCGCCCGGGGTTACGACGCATCCACCGGCGAAGACCGGGTCCTCGCCATACTGCCCAACGCCGTCATGCAGGGCAGGTGCGCCGGCATCAACATGGCCGGGGGGGATGAGGTGTTCGACAAAGCCATCCCGATGAACGCCATCGGTTTCTTCGGGCTCCACGCGCTGACGGCCGGCAGCTATGCGGGCGAGCTGCACGAGGTCCCGGCAGGGGAGGGCGTTAAGAGGCTGTACGTAAACGGCGGCCTGCTTTCGGGCTTCATCCTGATCGGTGACGCTGCGGGGGCCGGCGTCTACACCGCGATGATCCGCGAGAAGACGCCCGTCGACTCGGTGGATTTCGGCTTGCTGCGAACTTCGCCCTCAATGGCGGCATTTTCCGCGCAATACCGTCGCAAAACGCTTGGAGAGGTGGTATAATATGCTGACAATAGACGCGTCGGAGCTTGATTACAGGCGCCTTAACGAAGAAATCCGCGCCGTCGAGGGCGACGTGACCGTCACGGGGTGCCTCGGCCACCGGTTCATCGCGGCGGGGCTCGGCGATAGGAACATCGAGCTTATAGGGACGCCCGGCAACGCCCTCGGAGCGTATCTCAACGGCGCATCGATAACGGTCCGCGGAAACGCGCAGGACGCGATGGGCGACACGATGAACACCGGCCGGATCGTGGTGTACGGAAGCGCGGGCGACGCCGCAGGCTACGCGATGCGCGGCGGCGAGATCTACGTCAGAGACAACGCGGGCTACCGCGCCGGCATACACATGAAGGAGTACCAGGACAAATGCCCAGTCATGGTCATCGGCGGGCGCTGCGGCAGCTTCCTGGGCGAGTACCAGGCGGGCGGCATCATAATCGTGCTGGGCCTCGGCATCAGCGGGCGGGACGTGGTCGGCAACTTCCCCTGCACGGGGATGCACGGAGGCAGGATGTACCTGCGCTCGGACTGCGCAAACATCCGCTTCCCGAAAAACGTGACCGCCTCCCCGGCGACGCCCGGGGACCTCGCGAGTATTGACAGGTATATATCCGAGTTCTGCTCACTGTTCGGTATAGACAAAAAAGAGGTGCTGGATTCGCCTTTCACAAAGGTCGCGCCGGACAGCAAGAACCCTTACGAAGAGATGTATGTGGCAAACTAGAAAGCAGGTGCGTTATGAAGTACACAAGGGAAGAGGTCATGCAGTTCGTAAACGAGGAGGACGTTAAGTTCATCCGGCTGGCGTTCAGCGACGTGTTCGGAAAGCAGAAGAACATCTCGATACAGCCGGGCGAGCTTGAGCGGGCCTTTGAATACGGCATTGCGTTCGATGCCTCCTCCATAGCGGGCTTCGGTGACGAGCTGCGCTCCGACCTGTTTCTGCACCCGGAGCCGTCCACGCTGGTGGTGCTGCCCTGGAGGCCGGAGCACGGCCGCGTCGTCAGGATGTTCTGCGACATCAAACGGCCCGACGGCACACCCTTTGAAGGCGACGCGAGGCAGCTTCTGAAGAGGGCCGCAGCCGATGCGGAGAGCGCCGGATATTCGTTCCGCTTCGGCCCCGAGGTTGAATTCTACCTGTTTGAGCTGGACGAGCGCGGCAGACCTACAAAAACGCCCTACGACAATGCCGGGTACATGGACATTGCGCCCGAGGACAGGGGGGAGAACATCCGCCGGGAGATATGCATAACCCTCGAGCGGATGGGTATCGTGCCCGAGTGCTCCCACCATGAGGGCGGGCCCGGGCAGAACGAGGTCGATTTCCGCTATTCGGACCCTTTGACCGCGGCGGACAACACCGTGACTTTCTGCACCGTAGTCAGGACGGTAGCGAGCAGGAACGGCCTTGCGGCGGACTTCTCGCCGAAACCCCTCGTTGGCAGCCCCGGAAACGGGATGCACATAAACTTCTCCGTAATAGCAAAAGACGATCCGCAGGCCCTGGACCGCGCCATCGCGGGGGTGCTCGAGGTCGCGAGCGACATGACCGTCTTCCTCAATCCGACAGAAAAATCATACGAGAGGCTGGGCAGCGACAAAGCGCCGCACTATATCTCGTGGTCGGCCGAGAACCGCTCGCAGCTCGTGCGCATACCGGCGGCCTTCGGCGAGTACAGGCGCGCAGAGCTCCGCTCGCCCGACCCCTGCGCCAACCCATATATCGCCCTTGCTCTGATGATATACGCGGGGCTGCGCGGCATAAAAAACCGCCTGGAGCTGCCGCCGCCCGCGAACATGAACCTGTATAAAGCGCCGCCGGAGGTCCTGAGCGGCTTTCGCAGGCTCCCCTCCAACCTGGCGCAGGCGAAGGCCGCGGCAAAGGAGAGCGAGTTTATCCGCGCCCATGTTCCGGAGGCCATACTTGCTTCGTATACAGATTAGTTCAGCGCCGCGCATATCCGGAAGGGGGTGAGACAGGTATGCCGCTAAGGGAGCGCGTATTCAGCGTTTTGATCGTATCCGCTTCGGATAAACTTAACAGTTCCCTGCGAGAGCTGCTGCCGGAGTCTCACTATGACACAGTGACTGTCGCCGGCAGCGTCAATGAGGCGCAGAGGATATTGCAGGAGCGCTCGTATGACATCGTCATAATAAACGCCCCGCTGCCCGACGATTTCGGGCGGAAGTTCGCGATAGACGTCTGCACGACCCACAACAGCGCCGTGGCTATTCTGGTCCGGAGCGAGATGTACGAGGAGATATACGAAAAAGTCTATCCCCACGGCGTCTTCGCGCTGCG
>JAAYAR010000148.1 GCA_012719235.1 Clostridiales bacterium | reverse complement strand
CGCGTCGCAATGCCTCCGCGCAGATGGCGCTCCGCTTTGTTGCGGTCAAGTATTTGCCTGACCTTCAAAAACAGGACTCTGTCGCTTTCTTGCAGGCGGTCGGTAATATCTTTATGTACGGTGGTTACAGACCCGAACGGTGAATCAATTCTCTGACGGATCTTTTATGTATATGTCCGCACCTCCGTCCATGTCTACTACGATAAAACGTAAGATCCTGCGCATATCGGCGTTGCACATATCGTGAACCATCGCGATGTCTTCCACGCATGAGATCTCGAAACCGCTGTTCCGTTCCGGGCGAATGAGCGCTTTGTTTCTTTTATGCGCCGCCAGCATCTCTTCCGCGGCCCGCAGCTCGCTGTCAATGGAGGCGACCTTTGCGTTTACTTCACCGAGTGTTATAACTCCCTCCGCATACAGTTTGATATATCGCTCTCTCGATGCAATGAGTTTTCTACGCCTGTTTTCAAGCAGCCTCTCGTCGTCGCGCTGCTGTGTTTCCTGCCCGTATTGCGCGCGGACATCGGCCGCAAAAGACTTGAGTATATCTTTCTTTGCCGGTAAAACAGATATGAAGTAGTGTTTTAGAGCGTTCACGAGTGCGTTCTCATCGATTTTTGCGGAGTTTTTGCAATAATCGGCCCCTTTATCGCTGCGTCCTCCGCAGCTCCATCGGATGTATGTGTTGTTATACGTTCTGACCGTTCGGCGAAACATGCCGCCGCACTCCCCGCACCTGATGAGGTTTGAAAACAAGTGCCTGCCGCTATGCCGCGAACCGCCTTTTTTAATTGTTCCGCGCTCACGGATGATGCGCTGGGCAAGGTCGAACACACCCTGAGGTATGATCCTCAATTCCGGCCGTTCACAAATATACCAACTGGTTTCGTCAAGCTTCCTTCTCGCGCTTGTCAGAAAATCCGTGACCTCTTCTTTCCCGTTTATTACGATCCCGGTGTACAGACGGTTTGTCAGTATCCGGCAGACCGCTGTCTGGCTCCAGCTGCAGCCCTGCTTCGTGAGAACGCCCTGACCGTTCAGCATTTTGGCGATCCTTGCGCTGCCGTAACCCTCCTGTGTATACCAGAGAAAGATCTGCCGTATAGTTGCGGCTTCTTCTTCGTTTATCTCGAGGGTGAAACAGTCTCCGCACAGCTTGTTGTACCCGTATACCAGATTCGGAACGCGGCCTTTCTTTGCGTTTTCCATTTTTCCGAACTTCACGCGCTTGGAGATATTCGCTGATTCTTCCTGTGCCAGAGCGCCGAATATCGTTAAAACAAACTCGGACTGTCCGAGTACGCGCATGTTGGCTGTAAGAAAAATGGTCTCTATTCCCAGTGACTTCAGCTTTCTTATGCTTTGAAGCAGGTCAACAGTGTTGCGGGCAAATCGGGAAATATCCTTAACTACCACCGCTTCGAATTGACCCAGCTCGGCGTCACGAAGAAGCTGCTGGAATTCTTTTCTGATTTTGATCTTGGTGCCCGACAAACCTGCGTCGGCATAGAGGCGCACCAGGTTGTGGCCTGACGCTTGTGCATATTCATGAAAGAATCTTTTTTGCGTTTCAAGACTGTTCAATTGGTCTTCTTTTTCTGTCGAGACTCTGCAGTAAGCGGCAATGTTTATGTATTACACCTCCTACGCGGGTGCCTGTCCTGTATCGAAAGCAAAACCGTTCCTTATCATGTCAAGCTGACATGAACTTCAGAGCTGCCGCCCGCGACTGCCGCCCGGGTCTTATTTTCGTCGCTCTCGAGCTTGGAAAGATGGATTCTCAGGAATATTTCATAAAGCAGATCCGCCGTAGCTCTATCGTCGGCAGATTGATGAAACCTGAATTTCGGAGTGTTTTCGGACATATCAAACAACCTTCCGTTTACGTTATGATAGCCGGCGGTTCCGGTCTTGCCGGCGGGACCTTCATATGTAACAGTAAGAAATAAAAGCGGCCATCGAATTTGCCCAGGCACTTGAAAACATTCAGATAAGATGGTATCCTTTCTGACATAGTTTCCGGTCAATGGAAATTTGATTGAAACAGCGTAATTTTTGTGCTGTTCGCTGCGTTGATTAAAATCCTGCCTGCTATACCTGTGTACCGGCAGTCTCTGAATGGGAGTTCTAATGTTCAAAGAGTTTTTGTTCACGATCCTGATCTCAATGGTACCCGTTATTGAGCTGCGCGGAGCAATACCGTATGCTGTCGGCGCCGGGCTTCCCGTATGGGCCGCGATGACGGCGGCCATCATCGGCAACATGATCCCGATTCCGTTCATTATTTTATTTATCAGGCGGATATTCGCCTTTCTTCGGGTAAAAAGCAAACACTTAGACAAGTTTATCACCTGGTGTGAAAACAAAGCCGCGAAGAAATCAAAGATCGTCTATCGGTATGAGCTGATCGGGCTCATGGTGTTTGTAGCCATACCGCTTCCCGGCACAGGCGCGTGGACCGGCGCACTGATTGCGGCGCTCATGGATATCAGACTGAAAAGCGCGATTCCGATGGTATTCCTTGGCGTGGTTATAGCGGGCGTGATCATGTGCATCCTCAGCTACGGCGTAAAGATGCTGTTTGCAGTGTAAAGGTACTTTGGGCGCTGGTTCAACTTTCCTGTAACGGATTTACCGGCTCAGTCGTATCAACCGTTACGTTTTATAACCTCCGTATGCACCGTTGATTTAGATACGCCGAATTTGGCAGCCGCGGCTCTGACCGTGGCTTCTTGTTCAATTATATACATACCAATCTCACGTGCGCGTTCTTCGATATTATCTCTCAAAAAACCACTCCCCGGATATATTCCTGTCTGACTATATGATGAAGCCACATGGAATATGTACATCCGTTTGTAGCGGCGTCAACATCGTCTTAACGCTGTTCCCGGTATAAAAACTCAGCAAACCGCCCATAATATGGTAAAGCGGCGATTAACCGCGAAATACCATATCGGGCGGTGTATTTATGAAAAAACATATCGCAAAGCTCCTGCTGCCGGTCATTCTGGCGATCGCAGTACTTATCGGCGTGCTCGGTTCAATCTCTTCCGGTAAAGAATCGGAACTTTCTGAAAAACTGATAAGGCTGCATATAGTCGCAAATTCGGATTCGGAGAAAGACCAGGCAATAAAGCTCGCAGTAAAAGATGAGATCCTGAGTTTAGTTTCCGGTCTGACCTGTAACGCGAGTGATTCCGATGAAGCCGAAACTGCCCTTCGCAATAATCTTCCGCGAATAATAGAGGCCGCAAACAGCGTACTCGCGGAAAACGGGAGCTCTTACGGCGCGAAAGCGGCTCTCGCAGCATATGAGTTCCCGACAAAGTCATACGGTCTGTTTTCCCTTCCGGCAGGCTCTTACAAGGCGCTGCGTGTTGAGTTAGGGCAGGGGGGAGGCCGGAACTGGTGGTGTGTTCTTTTTCCGCCTCTGTGTAACGCCGCGTCAGACGAGGAGTTTATAAAGGCGGCGAATGATGCGGGGCTCAGCGGGGACGAGGTGTGCTTCATGACGAAAAACGGAGGGAAATACATCATCAGGTTCCGACTGGCGGAATTGTTCGCCTATGTCAAGTCGTTATTCTCCTGAACGCCGACTTCAGCAAAACACCCTGTCTCAAAAAAGTAGAGCAAGAGTCTGGAGACTCTCTTTCCGGTGATTCTCTTCAGAGCCGACGCGTAGGCATGGAGCTGCCCGGCGTATGTGTTTGCCCTTTCCTGCTCTTCACCCGGTCTGATACGATCTGTTTTGAAGTCGAGGACAATCAAACCGTCCCCGGCTTCAATACATATATCCACGACGCCCTGCAGGAGGATCTCATCTTCGGCGGGCGCATCCTTATAGTATTCGCCGGCCCTGCACAGGATAGAAAACTTGAACTCCCTCAATGTAAAGCGGCCCTGAAGAAGTATCCGGCCGATGTCGCTTCCGAAAAAACGCAGGATCTTATTGGGGTCAACGCTTTCCGCCTGTTCGGGTGTGAGCTGTTCCATCGCCACAAGGCGTTCGATCTCCCCTGCGACCCCGCCGTATGAGGTGCATTTGGAAAAATCTATATGCTGCATCACAAGATGCATGGCGGTGCCGATCTCGGACGGGGACAGTCCCGAGCGATCCGCAATAAAGCGGGGCCTTTCCATACGCGATCGCTTTAAGGGGAGCGGTGCGCCGGTCGCGGCTTCGGCGTCACTGTAGCGGCCTTTCAACTGTGTCGCCGTCAGCTTTGATGGTATGTCACAGGCGGCGGCATACGGATAGCGCCATTCAAGTATTTTCCTGATACTCCTGATCTGATCTTCGGACGCACTCTTTATATCCCGAACAAGGATGCTTGCGCTCTTCTTGCCCGACAGGAAAGGGGGCAGAGAATCCGAAGAGATATATCTGATCATGAACTCGGGTCCCGCACAAGCCCCGGTCGACAGTTCCGCTTTGTCCTCTGAAGCAAGGTGCTGCGACAGCGCCGTGAGGATCCATTCACCCATTGAGCCTGACGGTTTTATTACTTCGAAGTTTTTATCGCAGGTACCGTAAAAACGCGACAGCATTGTCCGGACCCGGCTGCCCGCGACGGTTATACAGATCTTGTGTTTTGCCCGTGTCAGCGCCACATATAGCACCCTCATCTCCTCGCTCAGCTGCTCTGAAAGTATGGCGTCACGGATCGCGATCCTCGGGAGCGTGTCATAGGAGACCATATTCTGTACGTCAACACATCGTGAGGCAAGTCCGAGAGTTTTGTGGGTCAGGAGGGAGGACTCGACATCCTTCGTGTTGAATCGCCGGGCTGCGTCACAAAGGAATACTATCGGAAATTCAAGCCCTTTTGACCGGTGGATCGACATTATCTTCACAGCGTCCGAGTCGGAGCCCTGATCGCCGCGAAGAAACTGTATTCCGCCCTTCACTGCGTTATCGACGGCGATCAGAAATGAAAACAGATCCCGCCTGTTCTTTTCTGCGCATCGCGAGGCAAAGCTGTATATCGCATTGAGATTTGCCCGTCTGCTCTCTCCGCCGTCCATGGCTCCGTATATATCAGGCAGGCCGGTTTCACAGAAGATCTGCCAGATGAGCTCATCGCACTGCATAATGCGCGCCAGTTCGCGCAGCCGGGTCAACTTGTCTAAAAAACCTGCACACTTTGGGTCGGATTCAGCGTTAGCCTTCAGAGCATCGAAGATACAGCCCTCTTTTTCATTCAGACGCATGACGGCAAGCTCATCAATGGTAAAACCGAAGAGCGGGGAGTTAAGGACCGAAACAAGGGGAATATCCTGCCTGGGGTTATCAATGATCCTCAGCAATGACAGGAGCAGACTTACTTCGGGTGAGGATAGAACGTCGCTCCGGGCGCTCGTAGCGGACGCGATTCCGAGCCGCGCCAGGGCTTGAGAATACACCGAGGCAACAGGCTTGTCGGACCTGAGTAGGATTGCGATATCGCCCGCTCTGACGGGCCGGCGGACGTCGTTCTCAGTCACGGTAAACCCGCTTCCGAGAATGTCACGTATTCGCGCAGCCGTGAAAGCGGCCTCGGCCTCCTCACGCGGAACGGGAGTTCCGTCATCATCACACAGATCCTTTGTATCAAGAATATCGATTTCAGCCGCAGTCACCGACGCTTCCTGCGTGCGAGGGGAGCGAAGGGCCTCATCTTCCGTGTAATCGACCCCGCCCAGTCGCCTCGTCATCACAGAACCGAATACTCTGTTTACAAACGCGAGCACTCCGGGGTCCGATCGAAAGTTCGCGTTCAGACTGATACGTCGGGGGCTCCTGTCGCCGGCGCACCGGTAGTCAGGATATGTGTCGTATTTATTTAGAAATATTTCCGGCTCTGCAAGCCTGAAGCGGTATATCGACTGTTTGACGTCTCCGACCATAAAAAGGCGTGTTCCGCCGTCAGAGAGTGCGTGGAATATCCTGTCCTGTATCTCGTTCGTATCCTGATACTCGTCCACGAGAACTTCGATAAAGCGGGATGAGATCTCATGCGCGGTATCGGAAAGCCCGTCGGGCCCGGTCAGGAGTTGCAGCGAGCGGTGTTCAAGATCGCTGTAATCCATCAGATTGCGCTCACGTTTGTATGAGTCGTAGCGCTCGGAAAGATCGGCCGTAAGACTCAGCAGCTCCCGCAGAACCCTGGAGGAGACGTTGATATCTCCTGCTATCTGCTTTATGTCTATCTCAAATACGGCGCATTTTTTTCTCCATCTTTCGCGGTAAGCTTTTCGAATGTCGGATACCCTTTCCTTCAGGTCCGGGTCGGAAGGATTTCGAACGGGTTTGAACGGCGGGAATTCAAGTCGGCACAAACCGGCTATGTCACCCCAGGTCGCACTGTTCCGGACGGCCCTGAGAAATTCACCGAAACCTCGCCGGTCCGCTTCGAGAGCGGGAGAATATTTCTGTTCGATATCGCTCGCGCCGCGGATCTCCTCAAGTAAAGACTCTATCAGTTCTATCGCGGCCCGGGCGAATTCGCAAAGGCTGTCAATGAGACTCTTCCCCCACTCGGTTTCCGCAAATTCGACGCTGTCGTCAACTGAAAGATTATTCCGTTTTTCATCTATCCAGAGCTTGACATCGGGCAGGCTCTGCAGCTTGCCGTAAAGTGATATCACCGATTGCAGCAGCAGGCTGTCGTCCCGTCCGTTGCCTATCGTGTCGACAAGAAGAAGAAAATCAGGGTCCGCGGTGTCATAGCGCTCGTCAAGCAGCCTGTTCGTCAGAGCGGTCAGAGCTGAAGCGGTATCATCTTCGTCCATAATACGGAAAGACGGATCGATCCCGAGCCTGCCGGAGAACTCACGCAGCAGGGAGGAGCAATACGAATGCGCTGTCCCGATCTTTGCCGCGTGTATCCTGTACATCTGCTTCCTGAGGTGGTGGTTGCCGGGATCCGCCGCCAGAGCTTTTGTCAACTCCTCCGCGATACGGCTCTTGAGCTCCGCCGCGGCGGCGCGCGTGTACGTAATAACCAGAAAATCGTCAACATTGTGCGGTTCGGAGGGGGAGAGAACATAGGAAAGCAGGCGCTGTACAAGCACATATGTTTTTCCGCTGCCCGCTCCGGCCGAAACGAGCAGGCTGCCGCCGCGGCTCAATATCGCCGCCCGCTGCTGATCCGTCCAGTTGATATCACTCAAGACACTCCCTCCTTCTGTTTATACCTGGAGTCCAGTTCTCTCCAGAAAAAGTCGGGATCGATCTTCCTGAAATATCTGCCGGGTGTGCGCTTTGTCCGCTCAAATCTGCACGCGCCGGAATAGTCGCAGTATTGACATGCGCTCGTATACCCGCTGAAATACGGGTCCGTTTCTATCCGTCCGAGTATTATTTCCTCACCGATCTTCTTGAGCGTATCGTCAATAAAATCGCTGAGTTCACGAAAGCGGGCAAGACTTGCGACATTTCCCTCGGGTGAACCGTCCTTACCGATCCGGACCGGGAGGAATTTTCCTCCCGACACGGCCTTATGTTCCATAGCGGTTATGATCTCACTGCTCTCAAGCAAAAGGCCCTTGCGGCGCAGCTCTTTTTCGCGGGCCGAATCGGCCTGTTCGGGCCTGTGATCTGCGCCCAGATTAACTATAGGATCCCTTGCCGGAACGTATAAAACGCCTGCCGGAACTATCTCCCCGTCAAACAGAACACGCCCGTTTTTTTGCAGCGCAAAAAGGTAGATAAGCATTTGCAGGCTCAGACCGTTATATATATCCGTAAAGTCGAAGTCCTTTTTGCCCGTCTTGTAATCTACGACCCGAATATAGAGTTTGCCGTCGTGGATCCATCCGTCTACACGGTCCACGGTACCGACGACGGATACTGCCGCGTCTTTCGGTTCAATCGCGGGAATATCCGCCCCCGGACCGAATGTCAATTCAAAAGCCAAAGGTTCAAACGATGAATCCGACAGCTCCTCGGCAAGGTCCTTGACTATCCTGGAAGCGGAGCGCTCAAGGCGCCTGAACAGGTATATATAGCGCTGGGACTTTTCATGATAACCGTCCAGCATCCGGTCTACGTAAATCCCGGTATACTTACTGATCCAGCGGTCGAGCTGCTCTTCTTCGACTTGTGAAAAGCCCCCGTGATCTTTAGCTTCCCTGCAGACGTTCTGAAGGATAAAATGCATATACGTCCCGGCGTCCTGCGCTTCAAAAACTCCGGTAAGCCGCGGTTTTGCTTTCAGGCCGTATTGCATGAAATACGCGAATTTGCATGAGCGGAACTTTTCGACCCTTGTTGGCGTCAGCCTCGGAGTGTTGCCGTACAGCTTTCGTGCAGTCTCCGGTGACAGAGCGTTCTTCTGCGCATTGACAGAGTCGAGAACAGTCTTTAGTCCGGGGTGCTCAGCCAGCGCGCCGGCAGCAGCGAGCTGTGCGGCGGAGGCTTTTTCCGGGGAGCCGTATGCCTGGCAAGCGAGGGTAAAACACCCTTTCACGCTTTGCATCAGATAATCTTTTTCTCCAGAAGCGGCGTCAATATAAGCGGCGCCTGGGAAAAGACCGCGTATCCTGTGGAAGACAAAGGAGGGAGCCCGGGCCTCCTCTCCGGAGTCCGCGCAGCTGATGAACAGCATCTGCGACGGGAGATCTAAAGCGGCCCGGATTATATCCATCTCCCTCTCGATCCCCGTCTCATCATGAATTCCGATATCTATGCCATTCTCGTGAAGCGTGCGCCTGTCGCGCCGTGTAAACACGGTGCTGTCGTCTTCTACGGCGGGCAGTGAACCGTCGACAGCGCCGAGTATAAAGAGACATTTGGCTTCAACCCCGCGCATTCTTGCCAGATCCCCGGCTGTTACACGATCGACGGAGACAGGAATGATGCCCGCGCTGTATTGGGACAGTAGAACTTCAAGGAAAGAGCCGAACTCCTCGGGACTCATCTGTACGTCGCCCGCAAGGAATACGAACTGATCGAGCGCCGCGCAGAATATCTCCCATAACTGGCGGTATTCGTCGGCCTCTTCCAGAGCGCCCCGGCTGAAAAGGATCTCGTATCTTTCTTCGACACTTTCTCTCAGGCCGATCATTTCAATAAAATCGTACAGGGCCTCGCAGTACTCGCCGGCAGTCCTGCTGCCCGATATCCTGTCGCGAAGAGCCAAAAGGGGCGCAAGGACCCGCTGTCTGAGCAGGTTTATGTACTCAAGAAGTTCGTTCTGGCGATCGTTCAGCGCGCCTCCCTTGCCCTCGGGGTGAAAACGCCAGTTCTCATTCCGGGTCCAGCCCGAACCTCTGATATTCCACTGCAGGACGTAGTTTTCCAGCACGTCGGTCTCCTCGGAAGTAAGCCCCGCAAGCCCTGTCTTCAGGTATTTAAAGACGTCCTCATATTCGAAACCGCGCTCTATTATCTTCAGGGCGGAAACGGGCAGCACCATCTCCGGGCGGTTCAATATACTCTTTGTACCGCCTGTATATACGGCAACGCCCATCTCCTCAAAAACGCCGCTCAGCATCGAGCGGTATTTCTCAAAGCCTCTGACAGCAACAATAAAATCGTTGAATCGATAACCTCTCTCGCGCACCAGGCGCAGGATCGTACATGCCGCAAGGTCGCACTCCGATTCAATGTCGGATGCAGAGGCGATCACTATCGAGGGAGCATCCCCGGGGTACGGCTCTGCCGCATAATCAAAGAACGAGCGGGCAAGGTACCTCAGGTCAGGGGGGATCTCCCTGAAATCCTCGGCCTTTTCAACCGACGATCCTATGCCCGCCAGGTCGGCAAATGACAGCAGTTCGCTCATCGTTTTGCGCCCGATAGAATCCGAATCGGTGCCGGAAAGCCCGATAACGAAGTCGGAAGACGACTCCATAAGACTGCGTACGATCCGTTGTTGTTGAGAAGTAAAGTCCGTAAATCCTGCGACATATATCGGTCTGCCTTCGGCAAAAGAGGACTGCTCCAGCGCATCCGCCAGAAGAGTCATCTCGTCTTCCGGTTCGTGTGCCCCCTTCATCGTAAGAGCGTTGTAAGCATCGTAGAGGAGCGCTATATCCTGCAGCTTTGCGCCCAGCGACCCCGTCAGGTCAGCCGATACCTCGAAAAGGGATTCTGGTTTTACTTCCGAATTTTTCAGTTCTTTTACCGCATCAAGAAAATTCAAACAAAGTTCAGGCCTCAGGTTTTGAGAGCTGTAATACCGGAGCTTTTCCCGCACCGAGCGGAAAGCGATGGCCATAGTCAGCAGCCGGCCGCCGCTGTCGAGCACCTGTCTGGCAAGCCCGCCCGTCTGCTCGAAAACACGGCTGGCAAGTCTGTGAAAACTGAGTACCTGCGCATGAATAGAGATACTGTCTCCGCAAACAGAGCAGAGGCGGCGTTCGGCGGCATGGGAATACTGCTCGGGAACGAGCAGGATCTGACCGCGAACACCGTCCCGGGCTTTCCGGGCGATCTCCGCGATGATCCTCTCCCTGACCGCATATTCCGAAGGGCCGGTTATGATCCTTAGCACAATGTCACCTCTGAATCCGCATACGCCGGAGCCTTATATTTAGTAGGTCTTGTCACATATCTCGTCTATTGCCCGCCTGAGCACTTTGAGGTCGGCGAATGTTTCGGGGCGTTTTCCCGGGTCGCGCAAAAGCGCGGCAGGGTGGTAAAGCGCCATCATACGAAACTTACCCTTTTCAAACCAGACTCCGTGCTCTTTCGTTATCTTAAAATCCGGCTTTATGAGTTTCATAGCCGATATCCTGCCGAGGCATACTATAAGCTTCGGCGAGATCAGGCGAGTTTGAGCCCTGAGCCAGTCGATACAGGCTTCCTGCTCCTGGGGAAGCGGGTCCCTGTTGCCGGGAGGTCTGCATTTTACTATATTTGCAATGAAGATCTTTGAACGGTCGAGGTCAATGACGGTGAGCATGTCGTCGAGCAGCTTTCCCGCGCGCCCCACAAATGGCTCACCCGTCAGGTCCTCCTGCTGGCCGGGACCCTCACCGATAAAAAGGATCTCGGAACCGATATTGCCGCTTCCGAAAACGACGTTTGTTCTGGTCTCATGGAGGGGGCACTTCGTGCATTGAAGACAGTCGTGTCTAAGTTGTTCCCAGTTCATGTGGCTGCACTCCGATCCTGTTGCTCAACGGCTCACGCGCTGCGAGAAATGCATGCCGCATTGCGCGCCGCATTGTGAAACTGAAAAAAATATAACAGAAGTGAGGTCCGTTGTAAAGGAACGGCCAGGCGGCAAATAAGCCGAAACATGCTGCCGGATATACATGTCCTTCGCATAAACGCGGCCGCCTCAAAAAGAGGCGGCCGCGTTTATGGTGCAAGTAAGTCTGTAAGCCGGGTTCTGTATTTGACAGTCATCTATCTTGGCGCAGCGTTGCCGCTGCGCTCACGCCACCTCCCGGAAGCGGCCGGGCAGGCCGTATGCTTCCACCACGGTGTTGCTCCGGATAGAGTTTACAGGACCGGACCGTTCCCGGCCGGCCGGTGAGCTCTTACCTCGCCTTTCCACCCTTACCGCAATTGCTGCGGCGGTATATCTCTGTTGCACTTTTCCTGAAGTCGCCTTCGGCGGGCGTTACCCGTTATCCTTGCCCTGTGGAGCCCGGACTTTCCTCATACACGGCCTTTCGGCGCTGTGCACGCGACTGTCTGGCTTGCTTGCGAAAGAATTATAAAAGATTGTCGCTCGATTGTCAAATGACCTGTACCGATATCAAAGCGGCAATATATTCCCGGTTCCCGAAGCGGCGTGGCCGGGTCTGATAATCTCAGTCTTGATGATACGTCTCCAGAAAGTCTCTCAGTTTGCCTGCCGCGTCGGCAAGGACGTCGACGTTCGGGAGATACACGATGCGAAAATGGTCCGGGTCGGGCCAATGGAAAGCTCTTCCGTGAACAAGCAGGACTTTTTTCTCACGCAGGAAGTCCAGTACGAATCTCTCATCGTTGATAATTCCGAAACTCTTCGCGTCGATCTTCGGGAAGCAGTAAAACGTCGCTTTCGGCCGGACCAGGCTTATACCCGGGATCGACTCCAGCGCGTCGCAGATGACCCGTCTTTGTTCGTAGACGCGCCCCCCCGGTACCAGCATGGGGGACGTGCTCTCAAGACATTTCAGTGCGGCAGGTATGGCATACTGCCCGGGCACGTTGGAACAAAGCCGCATGGACGAGAGCATGTTCAGCCCTTCGATGTAGCTTTTCGCATTGGCCTTGTTGCCGGAAAGTACCATCCAGCCCACGCGATATCCCGCAATAAGATGTGATTTGCTCAAACCGTTGAAAGTGACGCAAAAAACGTCGGATGAGATCGAAGCGAGCGGGGTATGAGTGTATCCGTCCATGGTCATCCTGTCATATATCTCGTCGGCAAATAAGACAAGGTCGTGCTCGTATGCAAGCTTAACGATCTGTTCGAGCAGTTCCGGCGCATAGACGGCACCTGTCGGATTATTCGGGTTGATCAGAACGATACCGCGTGTCTTTGAGGTGATTTTGGCGCGTATATCACTGATGTCCGGCATCCAGTCCGAGGACTCGTCACATATGTAATGCCTTACTGTCCCGCCCGCGAGAGTGGCGGAAGCGGTCCAGAGAGGGTAGTCGGGCGAAGGTATCAGTATTTCATCACCCGGGCTCAGGAGCGCCTGCATCGTCATATTGATAAGCTCGCTCACGCCGTTGCCGGTATAAACGTCCTCGATCGTTACCCCTTGCACACCCTTCTTTATATGGTATTCGGCTATAGCCTCACGCGCCGAACGTATCCCTCTCGAGTCTGAATATCCCTCCGCTGCGCTCAGATGGCAGGCAATGGCATTTACGACCTCCTCCGGCGCTTCGAAACCGAATGGAGCGGGGTTGCCGATATTGAGCTTGAGGATCGTTTCCCCACGGGCTTCCATCTCGGAAGCAGCGTCGAGTACAGGTCCTCTGACATCATAGGCGACATGCTTCAGCTTTATGGATTTCTTGATTTCCGACATAAAAAGCTCCTTCCAAAAGCGGCATTGCGGTGCGGCAACACCAGGCTGTCAGACGCCACAGTTACCGGAATTGTATCAATTTAGCAGTTCCGATATGATTTGTCAATACAAGCGGCACAGCCTGTATTTGTTATCTCCTCTTGAAAATTATGACACCCGCGATCATCAGAGCAAGTCCGGCGTATTTATTCCAGCAGAAAGGGGCGCGCTCCGAGCCGAGCCATCCGAATGCTTCTATAACGGCCGCTGTCAGCAGCTGAGCTATCAGGATTATACTCACTGAGAGCGCAGGGCCGAGGTCCCTGACACCGAGCATCACTGTCAGAGTAATAACGAGGCCGATGGCGCCGCCTGACAAATATACCGCGGGTGTGTGTCCAAGCCCGGAAAAACCACCGTTTTTTACAAATAGCAGCGCTGCGGCCGAGAGAGCAAATGCTGTTCCCTGGACGAAGGCGTTCGCATGCATCGTCCCGATGCGCTCTCCCAGGCGAGTGTTTATTACCCCCTGAAAGCTCATTGCCGCGCCCGCGATAATACTCAGCAGCGATCCGATCACGATAATCCCCCCGGTCCACAGTATTGTCGCTGCGTGCGTAATATATTCTTCGCTTACGCTCGTGCGGGCGGCGCAGTGCATTGTCCGGGTCGCTGCACTGTTGCATTACGCCGGATACTTGCTATAATTGTTGTGCAAAAAAGCAATAATAAAAAACGTTTTGGAAAAGGTGTCATAACATGCAATATGATTTTGAGTCCTACATCCGCAGAGTCGGAGCAGGCTCCCGGAAATGGGACGAGATGTGCGAGCTCTATCCGGACCCTCCCGAGAATATGGTCCCTCTCTCCGTTGCGGATATGGAACTTCGCAATCCGCCCGAGATTATTGAAGGTTTGAAGGAGTTCCTCGATAACACGATCCTCGGATACACGGGTCCGACCCAGGCATACTTTGACAGCGTTATAAGCTGGATGGAGCGCAGACACGGCTTTGCGCCCAAGCGCGAGTGGTTTGTCGAGACCCCGGGCATCGTTCCCGCGATCGAACAACTTGTATCGGCTTATACGCAGCCAGGCGACGGTGTCCTGGTCACCCCACCGGTCTACTATCCGTTTTTCCACATTGTTAAAGGCTGCGGCAGAAAGATAATAACCAGTGCCCTCGTCGCAAGAGGCAGGACATATGATATCGATTTTGATGATTTCGCAGCCAAAGCGGCATTACCCGAAACAAAACTATTCATTCTCTGCAGCCCGCACAACCCTGTCGGGCGTGTCTGGACAAGGGAGGAACTGATACGCATATCGGAGATCTGTCTGGAGAATGAAGTTTACATAATTTCTGACGAGATCCACTCCGACATTATCATGCCCGGACACAGGTTTACGTCAATAGCGAATCTCGGAGGGGAGTTTTTTGAAAACTGTGCCCTATGTACTGCTCCGAGCAAGACGTTTAACATGGCCGGCGTACAGGTCTCCAATCTCTTTATCCCGAATGAGCAAAGGCGTGCAAAACTGCGGGAGGCGCGCGGTTATTCTTCTCTCAACATATTTGCTTATAAAGCCTGCGAAATAGCTTATAACAGATGCGAGCAATGGCTTGAGCAGCTTATCGTACACATCGATTCGAACAGGCAGCTTGCCGAGAGCTTCTTTTCCGAAAAAATACCGGGAGTGAAGGTATATGAGCTGCAGGGTACCTATCTCCTCTGGCTTGATTTCAGATGTTTCGGCCTTAATGATAAAGACCTGGAAACATTTCTGCGCCGCAAGGCCGGCTGGTTTACCGATGAAGGTTACATTTTCGGTGAAGGCGGCTCGGGATTTGAGCGGCTTCATCTCGCTGTCCCCGGCAGCGCGCTGGAGTATATGCTAAACAGGTTGTATACCGCTCTGGCGGAAGAGAACATGCTCCACGCGTCTTGTTGACCCTAAAATCTGTTGCCTCAAAAAAGAACTTATGCTACAATGAATTAAACATGGCACTGACATTAATTATGAATGCGAAGGTGAAAAGATGAAAAAGCTGCAAAGAATTGCT
>JAAYAR010000147.1 GCA_012719235.1 Clostridiales bacterium | reverse complement strand
TCACCCCTCATATGATGCGCGGCGGTTTTGCCGGCTCTTTCGGCACCATAATACTACAAATATCCGATAATGTCAACTTTGCGGTGACCTATTTCGGTATTATGTAAAATTGTCTTGATTTCGGTGACTATTGTGAAAAACCGGTATTTTTATGTGAGATTCCGAACAAATGGGCCTGCGGGTCTTCCGTCCGGTTGTCGCGCAGCTGCTTTTCGTGCTATAATATTGAAAATAAGTAATAAAAGAGGTGCGCTGTGCTCGAGGAATTGAGAAAAGAACTGGCAGAACTCTCCGGCAAGCTGGAGAGGCTGAGAAAGATAGATTCCATGCTGAAGAGCCTTGGTGAAGAGGAGCGGGAGCTCAGAGAAAGAGAGCGCGAGCTGAGAACCGCTTTTTCAAAGGAATCCGCTGATGTGGAGAGGCTGGAAAAGACGACTCTGACTTCCATTCTGTATACCATACTTGGGAAAAAAGACGAGAAGCTGGACGCCGAACAGCGGGAAGCGGCCGCGGCCAGGCTGAAATACGACGCGGCAGTGCGGCAGCTTGACGATTGCCGTGCCCGGATAGATGCGCTGCGCGCAGAGAAAGAAACGCTGTCCGGCGTTTCGCGCCGCTATAATGAGGTCTTTTCGCAAATACGCAGCGAGTTAAAACACGACCCCGACTGTGGTGACAGGGTTTGCGAACTTGAGCGCAGGCTCGGCGAGGCAGTCAGTCAGCTGCGTGAGGTGGACGAGGCCGTTTCCGCGGGCGGCGCCTGTATGCGCCAGATCGACATGATCGATGAAAAACTGGGCCGGGCGCAGGGATGGGGTACCTGGGATATGCTGGGCGGAGGACTTATTTCTGACCTTGCGAAGCACTCCAACCTGGATGAGGCGCAGGCGGGCGCCGAGTATTTACAGACGCTGCTCAGCCGATTCCGAACGGAGCTGGCCGACGTAAGGATAAGCGCGCAGACAGGCCAGGTAAATGTGGAGGGCTTTCTTCGCTTTGCGGATTATTTTTTCGACGGGTTGATCGCCGATTGGACGGTGCTCTCCCGTATTCACAAAAGCCGTGAGAGCGTGTCGAGAGTCCGCTCTCAGGTGTCCGACGCCCTCTCGCGCCTTCGCTTTATCCGGGCTGCGCGGGAGAACGAAAAGGCGGCGCTGGAAAAAGAGCTCGCTGCGTTGGTGCGCGGCGTATAGGCGAAGAAACCATATTCAAACCGAAGGCCCGGCGCACCGGGCGCGGCGTGATACCGGTTTGCAAACAGCTGCGGAAAAGGTTATTATGGTCCGGCAGAAACACGTTTCCGGAGGGAAGATATCATATAAATCAAAATATCTTCAGCCTGCCGAGTTTTATGAGTGCGAGGCATATTTAATGAACAAAGAGGAAGTATACGATTTTTTAAACAAGCGCGGCGTCCGGTATGAGATCACCGAGCATGGCGAAGTATTCAATATGCAGGAGCTCTGCTCCGCCGATCTGCTTTACCCCGAGTCCGTCGCAAAAAATCTGTTCGTCCGGGACGACAAAAAGCGCAATTATTACCTGATAACTGTAAAAGGTGAAAAGCGCGTAAATTTAAAAGAATTTCAAGCGAACCACAAGACCGGAAAACTGTCTTTTGCCTCGGAAAGGGACGTTGCGGATATACTGCGCCTCTCGGCGGGTTCCGTTACACCGTTCGGGCTTTTGAACGACGAAACGGCGAAAGTACATTTCTATCTCGATAAAGATTTTGTGGCCGAGCCGGGGATCATCGGCATCCATCCGAACGATAACACAGCGACTGTCTGGCTGAAGACCGGCGAATTGATCGAGATCGTGAAGGAACACGGGAATACGGTCGACATCTTTGAGCTCCGGGATTTGAACACATAAAACCGGTCGCCTGCTATAGAGCGAACAAAAGTTTATAAATATAAACAAAGGATTGCTCCGTCAGTGCGAAGCAATCCTTAACGTTATATCCGAATTCTGGTCGGGCGAAGGCCGCGAAAGCGGTCTTTTATTTTTTTTGTATGATAAATATAGTCCTTGTCCCGTTTGATACTTTGGCGCGTGTGGCCGACGTCATTGTTATCGTGTACGTCCTGTCCAGCAGGGTATATGTAATGCTTTTTTCATCCGCGCCTGTGATCACCGCGCTCTTTCCGTTGAAATTGCCTATCGTCTTGTTAACGACGTCAACAGGTCTTGTGACCCCGGAAGCGGATGTCGATCCGTCGGCGTTTGCCGTATACCACACCCAGTCACCGTTCCACACTGTAGCGAGCTTAGCTGTCTGCGCAAGGTCTGCCGAGTCCTTATATGATCCCAGCTGCGAGAATATCGAGTACGCCTTGTCATACTCCTTGTTTTTCATGTGGTCCTGTGCGGTGCGGTATCTGGCCTCGTTATAGAGTTCCCGGCTGTCGGAAAAGCCGCCCAGAGCGAAGAATATGTCTGACGCCAGATTATAGAAGCCGTTTTCCAAGTGCTGTTTTGCAAGCAGATACCTCGCTCTGTAATACTGATTCCGGCTGTCTGAATAGTCGCCGAGCGAGAAATACAGCTCCGCGGCGCCCGTATAGTCTCCGCTTTCCATATATGTCCCCGCAAGGAGGTAGCGTGTTTCGTTGTATCTCTCTTCGCTGTCTGAATAGCTGCCCAGCTCCGCAAAGATAGCCGCGGCCGCCGCATAATCTTTTTTGTTAAGATAGTCTCTTGCAAGAAGATACCGGGACTCATTATACCTGTCTGGGCTGTCCGAATAGCTGCCAAGTGACAGGAAGATATCGGCCGCGGAGGAATAGTCCCCGCCGCGCAAACACACGAGCGCCATCTGATAGCGCGCCTCAAGGGCCATCGTTGCGCTGTCTTTATAGTCGAGCGTGATCAGAATATCGTACGCCTCTTCATATTCGCCTGCGTCCATATGCAGCATCGCGATCACGTATGAGCACTCGTCTGCTCTGTCGGCAGCCCCCGGATAATCGCCCGCAGCAATAAAATGCTCCAGCGCCGTCACATATTCCTCTGCCGCGAAAAACTCCTCTCCGAGGTTGAAACGCAGCTCCTGCGCCATATCCCGGGAGTCTTTGTAACCGTCTAACGTCTCCAGGATTCGGGCGGCCTCTTCAAACGAGCCTGTGTTCCTTGCTTTTATCGCCTGCCGGTAACGGCTCTCAAGCGCCATCTCGCCGCTGTTGCCGTAATCCCCCAGGGACTCAAAGATCACCGCCGCTCCTTCATAGTCCCCGAGATCGAATTTCTCGGTTCCGTATATATATCTTATCCGGCTGACTTTCTCCTCACTGTCAGCGTACGACCCGAGCAGCAGGTATATTTTCTCCGCTGCATTGTAATCCCCCTTGTCAAACAGGGATTCGGCGTATATGTAATAGTTCGTTTTGGCCCGCTCCGCACTGTCGGAATATCCCGACAAAGATGAGAACGTCTCGGCCGCCTGCAGATACTCGCCTCTTTCTTCGAGGCTGTCCGCGTACAGATACCCGCATTCCATCGCCTTTTGACGGCTGTCCGCGTATTCACCCAGCGCGGTGAACACTCCGTACGCTTCATTAAATGAGCCTGCGTCCATGAGCTCTGTCGCGTATGCATAATTGCAGGCGTCGGCAAGGGACTTGCTGTCTTTATAATCGAGTGCCGCGAAAATTTCCGCCGCCCTCTTGTTTTGACCGCCGTTCATCAGAGCCAGCGCATGCTCGTACATACATTCGTTGTATTTCTCTTTGCTGTCCGAGTATTCGGGGATGGATCCGAATACCTCGGCTGCCGCCGCGTAATCGGCGTTGTTCATCAGGTAACTTGCGTAACCGTATTTTGCCGCCATTACCTGCTGCGCACTGTCGGAATAATCCCCGAGTGACCCGAAAGCCTCCGCAGCTTCAAGAAAAGCTCCATTATCCAAAAGAGCCGCTGCGTACAGATAATAGCTTTCAAGCGCTTTTTCGGAACTGTCGGAATAATCGATGCGGCTGAAGATCTCATACGCGGCGAGGTACTCCCCGGAATCGAGCAGTTTCATCGCCTTGCCGTAGCGCATTGACGGTATTATGAATATGAACAGCCCGACGCAGCAGAGGATCAGCGCGGCTGCCGCGGCGATCAGCCCGGAGCGGAATCTGGGATTTCTCCCTAAAAACCCGAACAGACGCCTGCCGCTGCTCTGCGTTTCCCGCCGAGTCCCGTTTTGAGGCCCGGCGGCTGCGGCGTCACCCTGCGGCACGGTCTGCGTTTGAGGTTCCTCTGCTCCGATGGGGCCGTCGCCGGACTCCCAGACTGTGCCGTCAACGAATGTCGCGGAAGTGATCTCCGGCCTGACCCTGGACGTCCCGTCCGGCAGGCGCAGTGTTTTTTCATCGCCGAAAGAAGCTCCCTGAGGTACGGGTTCAGAAAACTCCATCAGGACCCCGTCAAGAGCCTGCAGGGGTTTTCCCCGCAAATCAAAAGTTGAGATCCGCAGGCGGACTGCGACGATCCCCTTATGCCCGGTGTTGATCAAATTAAGGCGCAGCAATACTTCCCCCGTCAGCGTGTCGATGACCAGCTCGCTCTGTCCGGCTGCCACGGGGATCCCTTCGGGGGGGAGTTCGTATATAGTTGTGCTCTTAACAGAATATCTTGTCACGACTCTCTTCGCGCCTGTTCAGCGCGCCGTTTCATAATTGCCGCATTACCGACGTTAGTCTCGGAGCGCCTGCCCGAGACCCCGAAGTTAGCGCTTTACAGACTGATTATAGCATCTATGGTAAAAAAGATGCAAGGAAATCGCGCTATTTATCAAACACTGTAATAATTAAGTAATTTTTTGTTCAAATTTTAAAGACAGGGCGATGACCCGACAGCGCAGCGGACTCGGCAAAACCGTGTATACTTATGTGCGATATACTGTCCGCTTCGATCCCAGCGCTGATTACAAACAAGGATCTGCCGTACAAACAGCTACGGTTTGTACGGCAGATCCTGAAGTACATTGGAATGCATAGGGGCCGTCGGAGCACGCTTACTCGGCTTCCGTCACTTCCGCTCCGAGCAGTTTCATGATTTCCTGCGCGCTCTTCCCGCTTGCGATGGCGGTCTCCACGATCTTTTCCGCTTCGGCTTTCAGGGCGGCCGCCTTCTCGGCCTCGTCCTGAGCGGCTTTTGCGGCCTGAAGGTCCGTGAGCTCTTTTTCATGGATCTTCAGCTTTGCTTTCTTGTTTCTCAGTTCTCTTTTCAGCTCGGCAACGGAATCCGACAGCCCGTCAATTTCGGCTGTCAGCATCTCGATATCGCGGCGTTTGGCGACGATCTGGTCAGCCAGTGAAATCAGCGGGTCGATATTCTTCTTCTTGTTTTTGCTTCCTTTTAATCGCGGCATAATGATCCTCCTTTCAATGAGTATTCCGTTATTCTTAGTTAAAGAATAATTGCGGTCCGCCCGAAGCGGCGGGTCAAAGGCTGCGCGTACAGGCAGAAAGAGCATTGAAACGCAGAAGTATTCCGAAGGAATTATGGCACCGATTATCAGTTTCAATACTGCGGATCAAACATAATCGGATCGTTTATATTCTCAGTTTTATTATTTTATACATCCCGGAGCGGGGCGAAATATGTAATATTCAGTCACGCCGCCGTAATAATATTCACAGAGTCATCATAAAAACTATATATAAAATTTGCCAAAAAACTCTTCACATGTACGTAAACTATGATATACTGTAAATCCAACTGCCAGAATATTAATCCACACTGGGGGTTTTTCTCCGCCGTCCGGATCTCATATCCGCCGGCATAAAAAATGATGTGCGATACAGCGAAAATTATAACGGTCACATGCAGACCTGCTTGCCTTTCAAACCGGTACGGCCCTGCCTCGACCCGGCTTTAAGATCCCGGATTCATTATCCGTAATTATAAAAGAGGAGGAAAGTATGTATTTTGCACTCAAATATCCCCATTTGTTTCAACCGCTAAGGGTGAGGGGTGCGTACCTTCGCTGCCGGATAACGGCCGCACCGCAGGGTTTCTACAACGTGGGGGGCGACCGTTACCCTACTGCGGAAGCCGCGGCGTTTTACGAACGAAAGGCAATGGGCGGTTTTGCTTGCGTCACGTACGGCGACCTCATGGTTGACGG
>JAAYAR010000146.1 GCA_012719235.1 Clostridiales bacterium | reverse complement strand
CCGCGGCGGACGTTTACGATCTTATCGACGGATTCCATTCCTTCGGTGACTTTTCCGAAGGCGGCGTAGTCACCGTCGAGATGCGGAGCGTCGTCTACCATGATAAAGAACTGGCTGCCTGCGGAATTGGGGTTCATGGCACGGGCCATTGAAAGCACTCCGCGGCTGTGTTTGAGATTGTTGGTTACGCCGTTTGATGAAAATTCGCCTGCAATTGAGTAGCCCGGGCCTCCCATACCGGTGCCTGAGGGGCAGCCGCCCTGGATCATAAATCCGGGTATCACGCGGTGGAAGATCAGACCGTCATAAAATCCCTTGTTGATCAGGCTCAGGAAATTGTTGACAGTGTTCGGAGCGATCTCGGGATACAGTTCGGCTTTGATCAGGTCTCCGTTTTCCATTTCGATTGTTGCGATTGGGTTCATCTTCAGTACCGTCCTTAAATTAATACATATTCGCAATGACAGGTCTCCCCGTCAAGTGCCTTATCAGCATATCGAGCGCCGTATTTACAGAGCGCGCCCGAATCATGTCGCGGCCGCCGTAAGTGCCCATCATCATCTTGCGGCAATACGTCCCGTCGCGCGCCGCTAGCGCAACGTAAACAAGCCCGACAGGCTTTTCATCGCTCCCGCCGCCCGGGCCCGCGATGCCGGTTATCCCTATTCCGAAATCCGCACCGGATAGTCCGCGCACACCGTCTGCCATCATGCGGGCTGTCTGCTCAGAGACTGCGCCGTGCTCAACGATTATTTCCCGGGGTATGCCGAGAACCGCTTCTTTCATCTCATTGGAGTATGGTACTACACCGCCGAGAAATACGCCCGATGACCCGGGGATATCCGTTATTCGCTTTGCCAGAAGTCCCCCGGTACAGGATTCGGCTGATGCGAGAGTCATATTCCTTTCCGATAAAAGCGAATAAGCTCTTTCTTCAAGAGAATCGCAGTCCACACCGTATATGCAGTCGGGCAGAGTATTTGTTATCTCGTCGATGACAGGCAGGGTCATATCGAATGCCTCGTCTTTTGTGTCTGCGAGGGCGGTGACGCGCAGCATGACCTCGCCTGTCTTTGCGTACGGCGCGACGGAGGGATTGGTGCTGCCCAGTATCAGATCGTGCAGAGCGTCCTCGACCGCCGATTCACCCATGCCGAATATGCGGATGCTCCGGCTCACGATACACCCGCCCGAGAGCTTTTCAAGAATGGGCCGAACGGCATTTTCAAACATAGCGATGCACTCGCGGGGGGGACCCGGAAGCATCACGACAAGTTTGCCGTCCGACTCAAAAGCGCAGCCGGGAGCCGTTCCGCAGATGTTCTCGAGGACCGTGCAGCCCTCCGGCAGCATAGCCTGCCTGAAGTTGTTCGGAGTGATCCTGCCGTGGTGAACGAACATTTCGCGGAGCTTTTTTTCGACCTCGGTGTTGTAGACAAGCTTCCTGCCAAAACATGCGGCGACCGTCTCTTTTGTCAGATCGTCGCTCGTGGGGCCCAGCCCGCCGGTCATGATAAGTATGTCCGAGCGGCCCGCCGCTATTTCAACAGCGGCTTTCAGCCGCGCGGGGTTGTCTCCTACGACAGTCTGGTAGTATACGTTTATGCCGTACAGGGACAGCATTTCGGCCAGATATTGTGCGTTGGTATTGACGATATTGCCAAGGAGCAGTTCGGTGCCGACAGAAATTATCTCCGCTACATATGATCTCATATACCAATAACCTGCTTTTCAGTATCCAGAATAGCCTGAGACTCCAGTTCGGCGAAATTTATGAGTGCTTCCGCGGTCAGCGTCTCGTCCAGCCTGGGTTTTGTTTTGGGATGCTGCGGAGTGAATACCGTACAGCAGTCCTCGTACGGCAGTATGGACGTTTCGAACGTCTCTATCTTCCGCGCGAGCGTAACGATCTCCTCTTTATCCATGCCTATCAGGGGGCGAAACACGGGCAGCGCGGCGGCGTCTTCGGTGATCGTTATCGCCTGCATCGTCTGGCTCGCCACCTGGCCGAGGCTTTCACCGGTAATGAGCGCTCCGCAGTGGTTTTGCTTCGCGAGAGCGGAGGCGATCCTCATCATGGATCTTCGCATAATGACGGTGTTATAAGGGCCAGGCGCGCTGTCGCGGATGGCTGTCTGGATCTGAGTGAAGGGCACGATAAACACCCCTATCGGTCCTGTCCATTCGGTGAGTATCCCCGCCAGTTTCAGGACTTTATCAAGGGCGCGCTCCGAAGTGTAAGGCGGGCTTGCAAAATGCACGCAAATCAATTCCAAGCCCCTTTTTGCCATCATCCAGGCGGCGACCGGGCTGTCTATCCCTCCGGACAGCAGCACGGCAGCACGGCCGTTTGAGCCCACGGGCATCCCGCCCGCACCGGGGTGAGACCTTGCATGGATATAGGCCGCGGTATCCCGGATCTCGATATCCGTCTGAAATTCAGGATGGTGCATATCCGGCTTCAGGTGGGGGTATACGTCCTGGAGGCGGCCGCCGATCTCCTGCGAGAGGGCTATCGAGGTGAGAGGAAAAGTCTTATCCGCTCGTTTAGACTCCACTTTAAAGGAATTGACCGACATAAGCTCCGGCCGGAGGTACTCCTTTGCCGTATTAAAGATCGCGTCGACGTCCTTGGCGCACACGGCTGCTCTCGAAACCGCGACGGCGCCGAAAACGCGCTTCGCGGCTCTGAAAGCGGCGTCCATGTCGACCCCGTCCTCAGCCGGGGAAGCGTAAACTGTGGATTGCGAAATGGAAATATCGAAAGGCCCGATCGGATTAAGACTGTTTTTTAAGTTGCGCAAAAAGCGAGCTTCGAATGAACGTCTGTTCAGCCCCTTCAGGACAGTTTCGCCCATCTTCAGCAGAATGACCTCTTCCATCAGTCGGTCTTGTTCTCCTTATCTGCAAAATCTGATTTTCCGCATTGCTTCCGCTGCCTGCGAAGCTGCTTTTTCAGCTCTTTTTCTGCTTTGATCTCTTCCAGCTCCTCGGGCGTCGCCAGAGGGCAGATATCGGAAAATAGGAAATTCCGTCTGACAAACCAGGTGTCGCTGAAATAGTTTTTGTTGAGGCTGAAAGTCAGGTTCTGATCCACAAAAGACATACTTATCTCATTGACGCCTCTTTCAATATCCTCCGGGGTCTTTCCGAAATACTTCGCTATTTGCCGGTATACGGGATGAGAGTATGGTTTTGCGACAAAATACAGCAGAGCTCCGCAGAAACCGAGTACCAGCACGGTAAAGACTATAAAAAAGACTACGTCGCTCGGTTTGCGAATAAACGACACGAGCAGTTCGACCCAGAGCAGGAACGCAATAACCGCCACAATGGCCATATTGCGGATATTCGCCCCGTAGACCTGCTTGATGAAACATACATTTCTGAATTCTCTGAAACCGATATTCTTCCTGTTTTGCATTATGCCGTGACCTCCAATGCCCTGTATTGAATCGCTTCCGCTACATGCTCGCTGCAGACCGGATCGCTGCCGCTCAAATCAGCTATTGTCCGTGACACACGCAATACCCTGTCGTAGGAGCGCGCCGTCATGCCCATTCGCCTGTATGCTGAATTCAAAAGGGCGTTAGCCTTATCGTCCAGATCTATCAGGTCGCGAAGCAGCGGCATCGGTACGCTGGCGTTTGTCGTGTATCCCGTACCTTCAAATCGCCTGTTCTGTATTTCCCTCGCTCTCGCGACACGGCCGTATATCGCCGAGGACGGCTCACCCCGAGAGCGGGATGATATCTCTTCATATGTCAATGAGGGTACCTCTACCCGCAGATCGATCCTGTCGAGCAGCGGTCCGGATATGCGGGCGCGATAGGACGCCAGATTCGATGCCGTACATTTGCATCTGCCCGACGGATCCGAGTACCAGCCGCACGGACAGGGGTTCATTGCGCATACAAGCATGAATCTGCTGGGGAAGCTGAGCGTACCCGCCACGCGGGATATTGTGACGAAGCCGTCTTCAAGCGGCTGCCGCAGAGTCTCGAGGGCGGAGCGGCTGAACTCCGGAAACTCGTCCAGGAAAAGGACGCCGTGATGTGCGAGGGATATTTCACCCGGTCTGGGGATCGTACCTCCGCCCGTAAGGGCCGGCGCCGAAAGAGTGTGGTGGGGGCTTCTGAACGGGCGCGACGTCATGAGCGGCTCGTTATGGCCTGTGAGGCCCATAACGGAATGGATCTGCGTCACCTCGAGCTGCTCTGTACGGTTCAGTTCGGGCAGGATCGACGGAAGCCTGCGTGCCAGCATACTCTTTCCTGAACCGGGAGGACCGATCAGGAGAACGTTGTGCGCTCCGGCGGCAGCTATCTCAAGCGCGCGTTTTGCATTATCCTGTCCCCGCACGTCGGAAAAATCCGGCAGCTCTTTTTTGCTGCGTTCGGGTACCCAGGGCGTCTGGGGGAACAGGGGCTCACCGCCGTTCAGCGCGGCGACAAGTTCCACAACGTTCTTAACGCCGAACACTTCACACGTACCGGCCAGAGTCGCTTCAGGTGCGTTTGCGGCGGGTACAAAAAGCCTCTTTATTCCGAACTTTGGCGCTGCGAGGGCCATCGGAAGGATACCGGGGACCTCGCGCAGGTCGCCGGCGAGAGATAATTCGCCTATGAAAGCATCTTCACCGGACAACGGCGGAATTGCGCCTTGTGCGGAGAGTATGCCCAGAAATATCGGAAGGTCGTAAAGGGTACCGGATTTCTTCAAATCGGCGGGCGCAAGATTCACGATGACGCGCCCGAGAGGGAAATTGAAACCGCAGCTTTTTATGCTCGCCCTTACCCTGTCGCGCGCCTCCCGGACAGCTACGTCCGGAAGTCCGACAACTTCGAAGGCCATCAGTCCGGTTGCGATATAACATTCCGCACAGATCTCGTTCCCCGAAAGACCGAACAGACCGAGAGAACGTACGGTACTCACCATCCGGAGGCCCTCCTTTGATGTTCTACGTATCGATATATTATACTGCACCGATCCAAAAAAATAAAGAGCAGAAAACTCCGATTATATTGTCGGCGCATAGACGCACTTCGATATATCCGCATGGGTGAACGGGGAGTCCCGATGGCATGAGCGGCAGGGCGCCGGAATAAACATGATAAGGAAAATGCAGCGCGGCACAGGCTGCGCAAAAAGGAGTACATGTGTATGAAGCTGTCGCTTGTTTTCGGACTTGCCCTTACGGCTGCCGCGTTTCTGATACCCGCAATTATGGTGGAAAAGCCGCAGGGTGACATAATGTTCGCCGAGGTCCCGGCCGCCGTTGACGAGTCCTTGCCTGAAGACGGAAGCCGACAGGGCGAGACCGGCGAAGACGGCAAACAGCCGTTACGGGAGGAAGTGGCGCATAGCGTATTTGACAGTAACACGGTCATAAGGCTTCAGACGGATGAGGGTATCATTTCGATATCGCTCAGAGATTATCTGAGGGGCGTTCTGGCCGCGGAGATGCCTGTCACGTTTGAGCCGGAGGCACTGAAAGCGCAGGCCGCGACTGCGCGTACGTACGCCCTCTACAGAGTAGACAGGGGCGGAGTCCACGAGGGAGCCGACGTCTGCACCGACTACTCGCACTGCAGCGCATACGTGAGCGACGAATTGCTCAGGGAGAAGTGGGCCGGTGAATATGAAGAAAAAGCGGCCAGAATACAAACCGCGGTGGACGAGACCGACGGAATGGTGATAAAATACGGCTCAGAGTTGATCGACGCCGTCTTTCACTCCACAAGCTCCGGCCGGACCGAGGCGGCTGTGGACGTCTGGGGAACAGAAAGGCCGTACCTTCAGAGCGTTCCGAGCCGGGGAGAGGAGTCGGCCCCCAGGTTTAGCGGATCCGTTGAGATCCCGACCGGTGAACTCCGGGAGCTGCTTTTGGGCGTAATCCCTTTGGCAGACCTCTCCGTTCCGGTATCGCAATGGTTTTCAGACGTTGTGAGAAGCGAAGCGGGCAGCGTTAAGTCGATTGCTGTGGGCGGCGAGACCGTTAGCGGGAGAGAGATCCGCGCTCTGCTCGGGCTGAATTCCGCAAATTTCACGGTGACTGCAGGCGAGAGTAAATTTATATTTACAACCGTAGGGTACGGGCACGGTGTTGGTATGAGCCAATACGGGGCGAATTATATGGCAAAAACGGGAAGCACATATATTGAGATACTCGAGCATTACTATTCGGGCGTCACAGTGGAATCCTATGCGGCGCCGTAAACAGAAGGGACTGAAGATAAATGGAACTGATCGAAAGCTTTCTGCGCTATGTTTCCGTAGATACACGGGCAGATCCGAAAACTGAAAAAACACCCTCGACTGCCGGCCAGCACACGCTTGCGCAGATGGTCGCAAATGATCTCACACAAATAGGCGCGGAGGGTGTGACAGTCGATGAACACGCGTACGTATACGGTTATCTGCCGCCCTCCGAAGGCTGCGAGCGGCTGCCTTCTATAGGATTCATCGCCCACCTGGATACGAGCCCCGACGTCACGGGAGAGAATGTCAGGCCGCGCATCATACACGGTTACGACGGATCCGATATTGTTCTGAACGAGGAAAAAAACGTAGTCACGAGGGTGCGGGATTTTCCCTTTTTAACGAAATACGAAGGCAGCGACCTGATAGTTACCGACGGAATGACACTGCTCGGAGCAGACGACAAAGCCGGGATAGCCGAGATCGTGCGCGCTGTTGAGCTGCTGCGGGATATACCGCACGGAGGTATAGCGGTATGTTTCACGCCTGACGAGGAGATCGGACACGGCGCCTCGCTGCTCGATACGGATGTGTTTGCCTGTGATTTCGCATATACGCTCGACGGAGGCGAATTGGGGCAGCTCTCCTTCGAGACATTCAATGCCGCGGAGGCCAACGTCTTTATACACGGTCTTAACGTTCATCCGGGTTCCGCAAAAGGCGTTATGAAAAATGCCTGCATGATCGCCATGGAGTTTGACTCTATGCTGCCCGCGGCGGAGCGGCCGCAATACACGAGCGGGCGCGAGGGCTTTTTTCATCTGAGCGAAATGTCGGGCAACGAGTCCCTCGCGGAGCTTTCATATATAGTCAGGGACCACGACCGCGAAAAGTTCACAAAACGAAAGGACATTCTTATGAGCGCGGCCGGCTTCCTGAACGACAAATACGGTGCCGGCACGGTTGAGGCCAAAACTCGTGACCAGTATTACAACATGCTGGAAGTGCTGAAAGACAAGACCCACGTGATCGAAAGAGCGGTAGACGCGATGCGAAGGTGCGGCATTGAGCCGAATGTTATTCCGACGCGCGGCGGGACGGACGGCTCGGCGCTCTCGTTCCGCGGACTGCCCTGCCCTAATATCGGGGTGGGGGGCTTTAACTACCACGGCGTCAACGAGGGGGTATGCGTCCAATCCATGGAGAAGACAGTTTCTGTCATTGTTGAGATAGCCAAAGCCCCGCTCTGAGGGGAGAACAGGGCAAACTTTCGGGGAGCCGGGGCCTGTTCCGGTTCCCTTTCTTCATGATCTTGAATGTTAATTATTTAAAAATTTTTCCGGATATACCGATTTATGTTGACAGTATGTCTTATAATTACTTGCAGGAACTTGAAAGGAGCAAAGATCCGAGTTGTTGGAACTAAAGAGCGTATATAAGGAATATCCGGGGATAGGAGATACGGTCAAGGCTCTGAGGGGCGTTGATATCTCATTCCGAAAGAGCGAGTTTGTTTCCGTTCTGGGCCCTTCAGGCTGCGGGAAAACCACTCTTCTTAACATAATCGGCGGGCTCGACCAGTACACGTCGGGAGACATCATTATAGACGGGCGCTCTACCAAGGAGTACAAAGACGGCGATTGGGACGCCTACCGCAATCATTCCGTCGGCTTTGTTTTTCAGACATATAACCTGATCTCGCATCAGACGGTCCTGTCCAACGTCGAGCTGGCTCTGACTCTGAGCGGCGTTTCGGCTGCCGAGCGAAGAGAGCGGGCCATCAGGGCGCTCGAGCAGGTGGGCCTCGGCGACCAGATCAGAAAGAAGCCTAATCAGCTGTCGGGCGGTCAGATGCAGCGGGTCGCTATTGCGCGCGCACTTGTCAACGACCCCGCTATCCTGCTTGCGGACGAACCGACAGGCGCTCTCGACACGGATACGAGCGTACAGGTTCTTGATATACTGAAAGAGGTTGCAAAAGACCGACTGGTTATTATGGTTACGCACAATCCCGATCTTGCAGACAGATACTCGACGCGCATCGTGCGCCTGCTTGACGGACAGGTGATCGGCGACACAAATCCCTACACTGTCACTGAAGTGCCGCCGCAGAATATCGAAAAGAGCGCTCGCCGCGAAAAGAACCGTTCTATGTCTTTCAGAACGGCCTTTCAGCTGTCGCTAAACAACCTTATGACGAAAAAGCGCCGCACTTTGCTCACGGCGTTCGCGGGCAGCATCGGCATTATTGGGATCGCGCTTATCCTGTCACTGTCCACGGGGTTCCAGGCATACATCAACAGCGTCGAATCGGAGACCCTGTCGAATTACCCTATTACGATCGAGGCTGAGACCGTCGATTTCTCGAGCATATTGGGAACTATGATGGGAATTGATAAAGGCGATGAACCGGAACACGGCCTGGATCGGATCTACTCCAGCGACATGCTGGGCGATACTTTCAACACAATGACAAATGATGTGCAAAAAAACGACCTGGCAGCTTTCAAGAGGTATCTTGAAAGCGGTGAGACCGGACTTGAGACCAGCTTAAGCGATGTGGAATATATATATGACGTGGAGCTGCAGATATTCAGCACGGATCTGTCGCGGGGCGTCGCTCAAGTCAATCCGAGCAGGATACTGGACAAGATCACCGGTACGCCGGGAGCTTCGCAGATGCAAAGCGATATGATCTCGTTCGGTTCGAGCCGTTTTTCGGAGCAGAGTTATTTCGACGCGTTCAAACAGCTTCAGAACAGCAGAGCGCTCCTTGATGCGCAGTATGAATTGGTCGAGGGTTCCTGGCCAAAAGAATTCGACGACGTAGTATTGATCGTTGACCGGGAAAATGAGATCACCGACCTGACTCTTTATACGCTTAACATCCTGGATCAAAATGAAATAGCGGGCCTGATAAAACGCATGAAGAACGGCGAAACGATGGAAAGCAAGCAGCTCAGCTTTGAATTCAGTGACTTCATCGGCCTTGAATTCTCCCTCGTTCTCCCCGCGGACTATTTCGAGTACGATGAAGACAGCGGTACCTGGAAAGATATGCGCCAGGACGAGGAATATATGGCTGACCTTATATCTGACGCGATGAAGCTCCGTGTCGTCGGTATCATACGCCCCGCAGAGGGCACTGTGACCTCAGGCAGCGACGGAGGGATAGGGTATATGCCCTCGCTCACAAAATACTATATAGACAGGATAAATGAAACCGAAATAGTAAAAAAACAGCTGGAGGATCCGGAAACTGACGTTTTTACGGGGCTCCCGTTTTCGACCGGAGAACAGTCTCCTGAAATAACTATAGAAGACGTGTTTGAGTACATCGAATCGCTCCCCGAGGAGGAGCAGGCGCAGATCAGGCCCTACCTCGGTCAGGTGCCGGAAGAGACGATACTTGCCCGTTTCAAGGAGCAGATGACACCGCGGCATACCGATGCAACGTACGCGGATAACGTCACGCTGCTCGGTATCGCCGACACCGAGAGCCCTTCGGTGATCAATCTATACCCTACGGACTTCGAAGCGAAAGACGAGATCGTGGCCGCGATCAAAGCGTACAATGACAAGATGATTCAGTCGGGTGAGGATGACAAGGTCATCAGTTATACGGATTATGTCGGTATGCTGATGAAGAACGTGACGAAGATAGTAAATACTATCTCATACGTCCTGATCGCTTTTGTGGCGATCTCCCTCGTTGTTTCATCTATCATGATAGGTGTGATTACCAACATCTCCGTGCTCGAGCGCACGAAGGAGATCGGTATCCTGCGAAGCATCGGCGCCTCGAAGCGCGACATTTCTCACGTATTCAACGCCGAGACATTTATCGTCGGACTTGCCGCGGGACTGATCGGCGTCGGTCTGACGATCCTGCTGTGTATTCCGATCAACGCGATAATAAAGTCACTGGCCAATATTCCGAACGTTGCGAAACTTGAGATATTGCCTGCCGCAATACTCGTCGCGATAAGCGTCGTGTTGACGCTGTTCGCGGGATTGATACCGTCCCGCAGCGCAGCCAGGAAGGATCCTGTGGAAGCGCTGAGAACAGAATGACCGCCGGCGGCGGCATGGAGGGTTGGAATTGGGCAAGATGATCGGAATCGATCTGGGCACGACAAACTCATGTATGGCTGTCATGGAAGGCGGCAGCGCGGTAATAATCCCGAACGGGGAAGGAAAACGCACCACTCCTTCCATAGTGGCTTTCACGAAGGCGGGGGAACGCCTGGTCGGAGAGGCGGCTAAGCGTCAGGCTATCATAAACCCGGCCCGGACGATCAGTTCCGTTAAGCGCGATATGGGCACGAACAGGCGCATAAAGATCGACAAAAAAGAATACTCCCCCCAGGAAATATCGGCGATGATATTAAGCAAGCTGAAAGCTGACGCCGAGGCATACCTGGGGGATCAGGTCACGGACGCTGTCATTACGGTCCCGGCTTACTTTACGGACGCTCAGCGTCAGGCCACAAAGGACGCGGGAGAGATAGCGGGGCTCAACGTACACCGTATTATTAACGAACCTACGGCGGCGGCTCTCGCCTACGGGGTCGATAAAGAGTATTCACAGAAAATAATGGTCTACGACCTGGGCGGCGGTACGTTTGACGTGTCCATCCTCGAGATCAGCTCAGGTGTCATCGAAGTTCTTGCGACAGCCGGAAACAACAGGCTGGGAGGGGATGATTTTGACGCCAGGGTCGCAGACTGGCTTCTGGCCGAGTTCAAGGCGGAGCATCAGGTCGACCTCTCGAAAGACTCTGCCGCTATGCAGCGCGTAACCGAGGCTGCCGAGCAGGCAAAGAAGGAGCTCTCGGCAACCACGTCGACTGTTATAAACCTGCCGTACATCTGCTCACATCGGGGCGTTCCGCTCCATATGGAAATAACGCTCACACGTTCAAAGTTCAACGAACTCACGCGGGAGCTTGTTGAGCAGACAATGGGTCCGGTCAGACAGGCCATGCACGATTCGGGACTGGAACCGGCTCAGGTGTCCAAGGTGCTCATGGTGGGAGGGTGCAGCCGCATACCTGCCGTATATGAAGCAGTGAAGAATTATATGGGAAAAGAACCTTTCAAGGGGATCAATCCCGACGAGTGCGTGGCGATGGGGGCGTGTCTGCAGGGGGGAGTTCTCACGGGCACCGTTCAGGGGCTGCTTCTTCTTGACGTCACGCCGCTCTCGCTCGGCATCGAGACGGTGGGCGGAGTTTATACCGTTGTTATTGAGCGCAACACGACGCTGCCGATCAGAAAGAGCCGTGTATTCACAACGGCAGCGGATTATCAGCCCGCGGTCGAGGTGCACGTGCTTCAGGGCGAGAGGCCTATGGCGTCACAGAACCGCACTCTCGGGAGATTTCAACTGAACGGTATTCGACGCGCTCCGCGTGGTATTCCTCAGATAGAAGTGACATTTGATATCGATTCAAACGGCATTGTTAACGTCTCGGCGCGCGATCTCGATACGGGCATGGCTCAGGACATCACGATAACTTCGACGTCAAACATGTCCCGCGATGAAATAGAGAGGGCCGTCCGGGATGCGCGCGAACAGAGGGAGCAGGATATGCTCCGAAAAGAACACGCGGGGGCCAGGGAGCGCTCCGAACAGCTCATGTACCGCGCAAACCAGATCCGCAAGCGTATTCGAAAAGAGGACAGAGGCAGCGTGGACAGGGCTTCCGAAGAACTGGCAAACGCCGTGAAAAGCGGAGACCCGGACGCGATCTGGCAGGCTTGTGACGCTCTTGAAGCCGCGATAAACAGATCACGCCTGAAAAACGAGTAGCGCAAACCTCGTCCGTTTCAAAGAACAATCGTTCTTTAAAACGCGCAAACTGCCGCGGCAGATCGATAGCCGCGGCAGCTGTTTTTTAGCGCCTTCAGTCAGTACTCTGTTTTTTCTGCGACGGACCGCGGCAGCGCAATTTCACGTTCAGGACAAAAACCGAGGACAGAACAAGCGCAATGCCGAGCACTTGAAATATATCAAGTTTCTCCCGATAAAAGACGCAGCCGAGAACCGCGGCGGTGACCGGTTCGACAGATGACATTATCGCTGCTTTTCCGGTCTGCGTATAAGAGAGTCCCAGCGTGTAGAGTATGTAGGGAAGAGCGCATGCGGCAACAGCCAGGGTCAAACCGTACAGGATCAGCATGTTGTCGCCGCGGATCCTTTGATATAGCCCGGGGATGTCGGCAAAAAAGAGAATAGAGGCGGCCGCGAAAAGAAAGGCGTACGCGGTTATAGTCAGCGTATGGTAGCCTCTGTCAAGGAGATGCTTGCTCAATATACTGTACATCCCGTAGAACAGAGCGGAAGCGAGGCCCGTCAAAAGATACGTCGGCTGGATCCGTTCAATGCTCAATACGCCGGAGACAAGCGCGCAGCCGGCAACAGCCAGGATGCACGCGGCGACCTTCGGTTTTGTTACGGCCTCCCTGAAGAAAAGACGCGACAGGATTATAACGAAAACAGGGGAGAAGTACATTAGTACGGCCGCTACTCCCATGCCCGAATGGGTGATAGTTGTAAAGTAAGTGACCGAGGTTCCCGAGATACAGAACACGCCGGTAATTACAAATAAGGGAAGGTCTTTTAACCTGATTCTGAATAGCTT
>JAAYAR010000018.1 GCA_012719235.1 Clostridiales bacterium | reverse complement strand
GCTTTTACCCAGCAATTCATCCATACTTATCGATCTTGCCCTCCCGGCATCGTAATGCGAGTTGAATAAACCCGGCGCGGTCATCCCGTGCCGGGCCAATACGATCAGATCGGTTTCATCGTCGGGAAGAATATGACGTCGCGTATGCTCGCGCTGTCTGTGAAAAGCATGGCCAGTCTGTCTATCCCTATACCGATGCCGCCTGTAGGGGGCATGCCGTATTCCAGCGCGTTTATGAAGTCGGTATCCATCATGCCGGCCTCCTCATCCCCCCCGGCGCGCAGCTCCGACTGGCGCTTGAAGCGTTCTTTCTGGTCTATGGGGTCATTGAGCTCGGAGAAGGCGTTTGCAAACTCCATACCGCATATAAAAAGCTCAAAGCGCTCCGTCATATCGGGGTTATCCGGACTGCGTTTTGCTAGGGGCGACACTTCCACCGGGTACATGTAAACAAAAGTCGGCTGCCTGAGCGTGCTCTCGACAAGCTCGTCAAAACACAGATAGAGCAGTTCTCCGACAGACGGTTCCCCCGTGACCTCCAGTCCGAGCGCCCGGACGGCCTTTGCCGCTTCCCGGGGGTCCGTGAAAGATCCGAAATCGAGTCCTGTCTTTTCTTTGACTATATCCGTCATCGTCACCCTGCGGAACGGCGGAGTCAGATCGATCTCGCTGCCCTGATACGTGAGGCTGTATGAGCCCAGAATCTTTTTGGCGCAGCCCGAGAACATGCCCTCGCAGAGGTCCATCATGCCTTCGAGATCGGTATACGCCTGATAGGCCTCTATCGTAGTAAACTCCGGGTTATGCCTGGGGTCCATGCCCTCATTGCGGAAGATGCGCCCTATCTCGTAGACCCGTTCGATCCCGCCGACTATCAGTCGCTTCAGGTGGAGCTCCGTCGCTATGCGCATATACAGATCGATGCCCAGCGTATTGTGGTGCGTTATAAAAGGCCGGGCCGTCGCGCCGCCGGAGATGGTGTTCAGAACCGGGGTCTCAACTTCTATGAACCCGCGGGAGTCCATAAAGTTCCGGATCTCCCTTATCAGGCGGCTGCGTATCTCGAAAGTGCGGCGGACCTGGGGGTTCACGATCAGGTCCACATAGCGCTGTCTGTAGCGCAGTTCCGTGTTCGTAAGTCCGTGAAACTTCTCGGGAAGGGGCAGTAGTGATTTTGCAAGCAGGACGACCTTTGAGCAATGGACGGATATTTCACCGCGTTTCGTGCGGAAAACAAACCCGTAAGCTCCGATTATGTCCCCTATATCCAGTTTTTTAAACTCCGAATAGGCCTCTTCACCGAGGTCGTTGACACGAACGTATATCTGGATTCTTCCCTTGTCGTCCTGAACATGGCAAAAGAAAGCTTTTCCCATATCCCGGCGGCTCATGATCCTGCCGCAGATGGCTGTCTGACTGTTCTCCAATGCCTCAAAGTTGTTTATGATATCGCTTGAGTAATGGGTGCGGTCAAACCTTGATATACGGAACGGGTCGCGGCCGGCCTCCTGCAGCTTTAGGAGCTTCTCCCTCCTGACCTGCGCGACTTCAGAGATGTTCTCTTCCGGGTTGTACAGTTCAAATTCTTCTGCCATGAAAAAACCTCGTAATATTTCCAGTATTGTTCCCTGCTATTCCAGTGCCAGGATCTTGTATGTGAATGTTCCCATAGGAGCGTCGAACGAGAACGTGTCCCCCTGTTTCTTCCCCAGCAGCGCTTTCCCGAACGGAGCATCCTCCGAGATCCAGCCGTTGATGGGGTCCGCCTCCTGAGAGCCGACAACTGTGTACTCCTCTTCATTCTGTGTCTCCAGATCGAGCACACGGACTTTTGAGCCAAGCATGACTACATCATCGCTCAACATATCCTCGGTGATGACAACGACGTTTGAAAGAATATTCTCGATCTCGGCTATGCGCGAGTAGAGCCTTCCCTGCTCGTTTTTTGCCTCGTCATATTCGCTGTTTTCCGAAAGATCGCCGAAAGAACGGGCCTCCTTGATCTGTGCTGCAACCTCTTTTTCTCTTACGGTCTTAAGGTATGTCAATTCCTCCTGCAGTGCCGCGAGCCTTTGTGCGGTCAGCTTGAATTCCTTGGCCATGTTCAACTCCCTTTCTTACATAAAAGGCCGTCTCGTAATTGAGAAGAAACGGCCACAAGGCCGTTTCACTGGAAATGCCGTCTGCATTACCAGGCTCCGATCGGAACGCCTCGGTGCAAACAGCATACCTCGTATTACAAAGACACCCCGTATTATAATTGTATGATCAGCGCCGTGTCAAGCCTGCTTTCTACCGGCAGGGCTTTCACTGTTTATCCCGCGCGGTCAGCTGCCCGATAGCGGCCTGAAGCTGCGAGTCGTCGGCGTAGTCCAGCTCATCGTAATACAGAGCGGCGTATTCCTCTTCGCTCACTTCAAGCTCGATATCCGGCGTAATACCCCGGTTCGCCAGGCTTACGCGGTTCGGTGTCAGATAGCGCCTTGTGGAGAGGATTATTGCCGAGCCGTCGCTGAGTTCTATCGGTACCTGTGAATATCCTTTTCCTGTCGTGTGCTGCCCGACTACGCTTGCCCATCCGTATTCCTGCAGTGCGGCCGCAAAGAACTCGGCCGCGCTGTAGCTGCTGTCGTTTACAAGGACCGCCATAGGTACCTCGACGCAGCCGGCATCGGATGTGTAGACTTTCTGTTCGCCCTGTTTATCTTCCGACACGAACAGATCGCCTTCCGGCAGAAGGTAATCAAGAAGTTTCAGAAGCTCCGTAAGTTTTCCTCCGCCATTGAACCGGACGTCGAAAATCAGCCCGGCCGCGCCCCGCCCGAGCAGACTTCCGGCCGCGTCTATCGCGCTGTCGGCCGAGGTGGAGCCGAAATTATATATCTGGATATAGCCTATACCCTCTTCGAGCATGGCGTATTTCACTGTCTGCTCGATAATACTTCTGCGCTCAACGTCCAAAACCTCGGTCTTCCCAGACCCGCGCAGGATCTTCAGCTTTACAAACGTACCCTCAGGGCCCCGGATACGGGTTTTCGCTTCATCAAGGCTGATATCGCGAAGATCCAGTCCGTCCGCTTCACAGATCATGTCCCCGGGTACTATACCGGCCTGCGCGGCAGGCGAATCCTCGGTCACTTTTTCTACAAGGATGTAGGCGCCTTCCTCTTTTGTGACGGACACGCCGATACCGACGTATTCGTTGTTTGTCGATTCAAGATAGTCCGCATACTCCTGCGCAGGCACGTAATACGACCACGTGTCATCCAAAGAGTCGATCATGCCCCTGATCGCCCCGTCCTTGATCGCGGCGGCGTCGGTCTCACCGATGAACTCCCTCTTGATGTACTCTGCGGCCTCGACTACCGTTCTGTAGCTCTCAATGATGTATTCGCTCTCCCGCAGCTCCCCGAGAAGCCGGTTTATGCGGGCAAGATCAGAAAAATGAAGCCAAATCGAGATCCCGAGCAGCACCGCAAGGAACAATGACAGTGCCGAGAGGATGCGGACGTCCCGTCTTCTCTTTCTCCCCGGGTTTTCCGGGGAGTGAAAGTGCGCCGGGGAGTGCCCGGGCTGCGCGTTAGTATGGCTTTCATATTGTTCCGTATTCTCTTTTTCGAATTCGCTCATCATTTTCTCCCGGGACACCGATCATGCAAAGTAAAAATTCAGGTTGAAATAATTCAGCGGGTCGGTGTACGCCCCGTTTATCCTGATCTCAAAATGCAGGTGCGGGCCGGTCGAGTACCCGGTACTGCCGACATACCCGAGCGTGCTGCCCTGCAGAACGTAATCCCCGGCGGAAACAGTATATGAGCTCATGTGCGCATATAATGTCACTTCTCCGTTTCCGTGAGAGACAACGACGTAATTTCCGTACGCGTAGCTGTAATCCGCCACCGTTACCCAGCCGCTCTTCGCAGAGCGTATCGTCGAGCCGGAGCTTGCGCCGATGTCGACACCGGTATGCAGCTTATACACGCCCAG
>JAAYAR010000017.1 GCA_012719235.1 Clostridiales bacterium | reverse complement strand
TGCCGACGTCAAGCCCCGCGTCGATGAATGGCTGCGCGTCGAGCTCCAGCATCACGTCATAACCGGGGCTCTTTGCGTAGTTTGTACTCCAGACGAAGCGCACCGTGCCGTCAGGCGCCTCAAGTGACCAGCCGCCGTTACTATCGTCCGCTTTTACCCGATCCGGTATTGTCTCAAGCACCGCTTTGAACGATACGACGGACCCGCTGCCGACAACGTCGAGGTCGCCGCCGGCTATCTTGAGGATGATAACGAAAATAACTGCCACGACAACGACTGCCGCGCACACAACTATAATAAACTTAGCGTCCTTTTTCACTTTGCTCACCTGGCCTTTCCGCTTCTCTCCGGGCACATATCCGCGCAGATCATATCCGCCTGTATTTTCGGATGACCGCTGCCGGGAAATCGTGGAGAATATGCCCCCCCGTGATCCCTCAGCATTGCAATCAATCCTTCCTTGCTGCAGGCTTGAACCGTTTCAGACGCAGGGCATTTGTCACGACCGATACGGAGCTCAGACTCATGGCCGCGGCGGCGAAGATCGGGTTGAGCAGCGGCCCTCCGAAGAGGTGCAGCACACCCGCCGCTATGGGGATACCCACAACGTTATATCCAAAGGCCCAGAACAGGTTCTGCTTGATATTGCGGATGGTCTTTTTGCTCAGGTTGATGGCGGTGGGCACGTCCATCAGATCCGAGCGCATGAGTACTATGTCCGCGCTCTCCATCGCGACGTCGGTACCCGAGCCGATCGCGATACCGATATCGGCCTGAGCCAGCGCGGGGGCGTCGTTTATGCCGTCGCCGACCATGGCGACTATCCGGCCTTCGGCCTGCAGTTTTTTGACCTCGCTTGATTTGTCCTGAGGCAGGACCTCGGCCAGAACGCGGTCTATACCCACCTGCGCTGCGATGGCGTCGGCTGTCTTCCTGTTGTCGCCGGTTATCATGGCTACCTCGATGCCCAGTTTGTGCAGGCTCCCGATCGCCGCCCGGCTGCTCTTCTTAACGACGTCCGCGACCGCGATGATGCCCGCGAGCTGCCCGTCGACAGCGACGTACATGGGCGTTTTTCCCTCGCCTGCCAGTCGGTCGGAGTCGGCTTCCAGCGCGGAGAGCGCTATGCCCCGCTCATCCATCAGCTTGCGGTTCCCTGCCAGTATATCGCGGCCTCCGATCGTCGCCTCGATGCCGCGCCCCGTGATCGAAAAGAAACCGTCCGCTGTGAGCAGTTCGAGCCCCTTGTCCCGCGCGCCCGCGACGATCGCCTGGCCCAGCGGATGCTCGGAGCCTGTCTCCGCCGAGGCCGTGAGCTGCAGCAGCGTGTCGGGCCCGATGTCCCCGGTCGTCAGTACGTCGGTAACGGCCGGCTTGCCCTCCGTGATTGTGCCGGTCTTGTCAAACACGATGGTATTTATCTTGTGGGCGGTCTCGAGCGCCTCGCCGCCCTTGATGAGAATGCCGTTTTCGGCTCCCTTTCCGGTGCCGACCATGATCGCCGTCGGCGTTGCAAGGCCCAGCGCGCAGGGACAGGCAATGACTAGAACAGAGATGAATATCGTCAGCGCGAACTTCAGATCGCCGGATGTGCCGAAGAACCACGCAATACCCGCGAGAAGCGCTATCGCGCAAACTACGGGAACGAAATAGCCGGAAACCACGTCCGCAAGCTGCGCGATGGGGGCCTTGCTGCCCTGAGCGTCCTCCACAAGCTTGATTATCTGCGCGAGCGCCGTTTCGCTGCCTATCTTCTCGGCCCGGAAACGGACGGTGCCGGTTGTGTTTATTGTCGCGGCGTAGACCGGATCGCCGGCCTTTTTGTCCACGGGCATGCTCTCGCCCGTCAGCATGGACTCGTCGACCGCGGTGTGCCCCTCAGTGACAGAGCCGTCCACGGGGATCTTTGAGCCCGGTTTTACTACGATGACGTCGCCTATCTCCACTTCCTCTATGGGTATCTCACTCTCCGCGCCGTCCCGAACCACGATGGCGGTCTTCGGCGCGAGCCCCATCAGCTTCTTGATGGCATCGCTCGTGCGGCCTTTGGACACCGCTTCAAGGGATTTGCCCAGCAGGATGAGCGTGATGATGACGCCCGCCGTCTCAAAATACAGGGATTCCACGGCGCCGAAGTGCCCGGCCGCGATCTGAAACACGTTGTACAGACTGTAGACCACGGCGGCGGTCGTGCCGATGGCGACGAGGGAGTCCATGTTCGGGCTTCGCTGCCAGAGCGATTTAAACCCGACGGTGTAAAATCTGTATCCCACCCCGATCGACGGGATAACGAGCAGCAGCTCCGCCAGAGCGTATCTCAGCGGATAGTTCATCATGTCAAGCCCCGAGGGGAACGGCAGCCTGACGAATCTTATCATCGGCGCCATCGCGATATAAAGCAGAGGCAGAGCGAACACCGCGGAGACGATGAACTTTGTCCACATCGTCCTGATCTCCCGCTGTTTTCTCGCCCGGTCCTCGTCGGCGGCTGAAGATGAGTTTATTTCAAGGGCCTTGTAGCCCGCCTTCCCGATCGCGTCCCGGATAGCCGAAAGCCGCACCCGCTGAGGGTCGTAGGCCACGGCCGCTTTTTCCGTCGCGAGGTTGACCGAAACGCTCTCGACCCCCTCGAGCTTTGATATGGCTTTTTCCACCCGCGCTGCGCAGGCGGCGCAGGTCATGCCGCCGATGGGTATAGTCACTTGCCGGGTGTCGGACTTCTCGACCACCTCGTAGCCTATCCTTGTAACAGCCTCTTTGATCGCGGGAAGCTGAATAGTTCCGCTGTCATACTCCACGAACAGCTTCTCGCCGGCCAGGTTCACGTTGGCCTGTCCGACGCCTTCGAGCTTTCGCACCGTTTTCTCTATTCTCTGCGCACATGCGGCACAGGTCATGCCGCGTATGCTCAACACCTGATTTTCCATGTATATCAAGTCTCCTCTCCTGACCGATACGCGGCCGCGGCGGTATCGGATCGGTATGGACCGCTATGCTTGCTTTCTTCGTTTTCCGACGGTATTATTATATCAGCAACTGCCGCAACAACAAGTACGCACTTTATGGTGATATAGTATCAATAACGATACCGACGGAGGATACGCCCGATGCAACACAGCTGCCCGGAATATAACTGCCCCGTGGACACAACGCTCAACATGATCGGCGGAAAGTACAAAGCGCTGATCCTGTGGCACCTGACAGACAGCACGCTGCGGTTCGGCGAGCTCCGCAGGCTGATCCCCCAGGCCACACCGAAGATGCTGACCCAGCAGCTCCGGGAATTGGAGGACAGCGATCTGGTGATCAGAACGGTCTACCCTGTGGTGCCGCCGAAGGTTGAATACTCGCTGACAGACCTGGGGCGGAGCATAAAGCCGATCCTGATGACCATGTACGCCTGGGGAGCGGATTACCTGAAAAACAACGGCGTAGAGGCATGCTGCTCCATGAAAGTGAAGACGGACTAATCTGCCCGCTTCCAGTTTGCGAATATCTCCTTTGACTCCTTAAGAAAGGCGTATGAGATCGTGACGGATACGTCCGTCACGGTTTTATTTTCGCCGAAGATAGGCACGGGGTTGCATCCGCCCGCCTCGACCTCTATCATGCTCATCGGAAACCTGTTCCCGCAGTTCTGACAGACCAGCACGTCGCCGGACTGCTTATAGTATCCCCTGCCCGAATCGAAGCAGACCTGGCAGGTATTCAGCGCCGTGCGGATGGTGCCGTCCGGAGCTTTCACCGCGATGACTTCCATCTTTGTGCCCTGGACTTCCACCGGATAGAACGCTGCCTGTTCAGATATGTCGGCAATGGGTATGGCGAGATCACCGCCGTCCTCCGGGATCTGAGTCCCGCTCTTCCCTGCGCAGGCAGTCAGTGCGAGCGCCAAAGCGAGCAGCGCAAGTATGCCCGGCGCCCTTCGCGCCTGTTTCAGGTTTCCCGCTATATTCTTAAACATTTTTATTTTCCTCCCCGTGCTATATAAGTGCTGTTCTACCTTCTGCCCTTTTTGTCGGGTTTGTCGAGGCTCATGACGAGTATAACTACGATGAACGCCGCGGCCGGTACGATACAGTGCCAGTGTCTGAGTAAAAACTGCATGCCGGAACTCCTTTCGGCCGTGAGATATCGGCATCGCGCCGTCGGCGCCCGCCGTATCTGCGGTTTTTTGTGACCACAATGTCAGGCCGCGCCGCCGACGCCCGTTTCGCCTGACGCCGGGACCAAGGTCTCTTCTTCAACGACCGTGATAGTGCCCCGGATCATGCCCATCCAGCAGCTGTAACGGAAACTGCCCTCTTTGTCAGGCGTGAATTCTATGACGTTCTCCCCTGTCCCGAATTCGTGCTCGATACCGTATTCCCCTATGAACATCCTGTTGTTGCAGCCGTTTATGCTCCCCTGCGGCGCGTCGATTATCCATTTCACGGGCGTACCCGCCCGCACGGTGATATCCGGGTATCGGCCTGA
>JAAYAR010000145.1 GCA_012719235.1 Clostridiales bacterium | reverse complement strand
TTTGTTGATGCTGCTGCGCTGATGCGGGGTTTTGATCAGGCTCTCTTGCTCGCCGCAGTCCCGCGTACATGTTTTACAGTCTTTGGTGCATTCATCGCTCATATCAAAAATTCTCTCCTGACTTATTCAGCCGTAATGTCCAGCGTCTCTCCGCGTGCCGACAGTGCTACATGTTTTATCGGATCTTCGTAGCTGAGAATGATCTTTTCCGCTATTTTGTCCTCGATTTCTTTTTGTATGAGGCGGCGGAGGTTTCTTGCCCCGTATTTGATCGAAAACGATTTCTTTGTCAGGTAATCAAGCAGGCTCTCGTCCCATACAAGCTCCACGGCGTGCTCGGCCATCGACTCTTTGAGCTCACCAAGCATGAGTCTTGCGATATCCTTGAAATTGTCCTCCGTGAGATGGTTGAACGCTATGATCTCATCGACACGGTTTATGAACTCGGGCCTCAGGAATTCCTGGAGGGCCTTCATCGCCTTGTCCTTGTCGCGCTCATTCGGCGTATGGCCGAAGCCAAGCGAACCGGAGCCTCCGTCGCTGCCGGCGTTCGACGTCATGATCACTATGGTATTTTCAAAATTGATCCGGCGGCCCTGAGCGTCTGTCACCATTCCGTCGTCAAGGATCTGAAGCAGGATATTCATAACGTCCGGGTGGGCCTTCTCTATCTCGTCAAAGAGAATAACTGAATACGGCCTGCGGCGTATCTTCTCCGTCAGCTGCCCCGCTTCGTCATATCCGATATATCCCGGCGGCGAGCCGATTATCTTTGAGACGCTGTACTTCTCCATGTATTCCGACATGTCGAGCCTTATCAGGCTCTCGACAGAATGAAACAGGTCGGCCGCAACGCACTTTACAAGCTCCGTCTTCCCCACTCCGGTCGGCCCGACAAAAATGAACGATACCGGGCGCCGCTTTGCGGAAATACCGACCCTCTTGCGTCTTATCGCGGCGGCGACCGCCTCAACCGCCTCATCCTGGCCGATTATGTGCTGCTTCAGCCGTGCGTCCAGACCGGCGAGCCGCTCATACTCAGTCGCAGCGATAGTGCTTGCGGGTATCTTGGTCCACATCTCTATCACGCGGGCAAGATGCTCCATGGTTATCCTCGGGCGGCCCAGAGCCTCGAGTTTGCTGAGGCTCTGCTCTGCTTTCAGTTCCTGACTGCGCAGATAAGCCAGACGCTCATAGGATCTGCCCGGGTCATCCGCCATGAGCATTTCTCTTTCTTTTCGTATATTGTCAAGCTCGTTTCGCAATACTGCGGCCTGTGTGATCGTTTCGTCCCTCAGGTTGAGATCGGAGCAGGCCTCGTCCAGAAGGTCGATCGCCTTGTCCGGCAGGAAACGGTCGGTGATATAACGTTCGGACAGAATTACTGTCTGTCTGACAATATTGTCGGGTATTTCCACTCCGTGGTATTCCTCATAATAGTGGGCAATACCGCGCATGATCTCGATCGTTTCTTCTATGTTGGGCTCATTGATGATGACTGGCTGAAATCTGCGCTCAAGCGCCGAGTCCTTCTCGATATGTTTGCGGTATTCATTCAGGGTCGTGGCCCCGATCACCTGGATCTCTCCCCGGGAGAGGGCGGGTTTGAGTATATTGGCCGCGTTCATCGAGCCCTCCGCGTCACCTGCGCCGACTATCGTATGCACCTCGTCGATCACAAGAATTATGTTCCCGAGCCGTGTGATCTCCTGTATCAGCCCTTTCATGCGGCTCTCAAACTGCCCTCTGAACTGTGTCCCCGCGACCAGCGACGTCAGGTCGAGCAGATGGACTTCCTTGTTCAGGAGCTTATAGGGCACCTGCCCTTCCGCTATGCGCTGGGCAAGTCCTTCGGCTATGGCGGTCTTGCCAACGCCGGGCTCACCTATCAGGCAGGGGTTGTTTTTTTGCCGGCGGTTGAGTATCTGCACAACGCGCCCGATCTCTTTCTCCCGCCCGACGATGCGGTCGAGCCGGCCCTCCCTTGCCTTGTCGGTCAATGAGATGCAGTAAGTATTCAGGAATTTCCGCTTGGGCTGGCGCGGATCCCCTTTTTCTTTCCTGTTTTGCGTTTCCTCACCCGGCGAAGGCTGTTGCTGCTGCTGTTCGGAATTTCCGAAAAGCTTGCTCAGGAAAGGAAACGTGGCTGTTTTCCCTTCATCGTCATCTTCTTCGCTGCTCATCTCGGTGAGGGCCTGATTGTCCTCGATACCGCGAAAAGCCTCCATCATGTCCGATGTGATCCCCTCGAGGTCCTCGTCCGACAATCCCATCTTCTGCATCATATCGTCCACGGGTTTGATCCCCAGATCCTTGGCGCATCTGAGGCAGAGCCCTTCATTGACGGTCGAATTGTTTTCCAGTCTAGTAATAAAAACAACAGCGATGTTCTTCTTGCATCGCGCACACATTGTTGGACGCATTTTTTCTCCTTACGATTAGTATATAACGAAATGTTGCGGCTGCGCCGTCTTATCAGTACAGCGTAAGGCCGATAAGCGGATTGTTTTCCGAGAACACGGACAGGATACCCACACTTCCCGACGGTATGACCGCTCCCAGAAAACGCAGGAGCCAACTTACGCCGTACAGGATCAGAAAACCGAGAAAAACAGAAGCGAGAGCTCCTCCGGTACGGCTGATTACCTCAAACCCCGGGAAGTGTATCGCGAGATTGAACAAATTGATGAGCGCTCCCGCAGCGACAAGCAGCAGCACGCATATCATGACGAAGACTATTAAGTAAGCGGCTACATGAGCTGTTTTAGCCGTTATCATTTCGCGCATTACAGCATCGACCCCATCGTGCTCGCCCGCTATCTCGAGAGCGAAGCGCTCGCTGAGAGCTTCGTCAAATCCGATCTCTCTGAACGAGAGCAGGCAGGCCGAATACACGGAACCGTCATATTCCTCGGGCACCTCGATGGGCAGCTCCACTTTTTCTCCGTTTTCGTCCTTGACAACACGGGCCTTCTGTCCTATTGCAACCATAGACGCGTTGTCAACGAGACCGGTTATCATCGGTTCTATAGCTTTGGCAAACTGCGATGAGTACGACACCGACATTTTATTTGCAATAGAGAAGGCCGCGACAAAAACAAGTATACCCACGAGGGAATGCACTATTCCGTTATTCCAACCCCGGATCACCATGAAAAGTAGAAAACAAACTGTAAGAATGCTTACTAACACCCCGGCTCCTACTGTCAGAATACTGCTCATCCGTAATTCCTTTCCCCCTGCCCGAAGGCCTTTCAGGGCAAATAGAGTTTTGCATCGGTATTTGTAAGAATCAGCACTGAGCCGTCATCTGTCAGCAGGACTTTTTTTGCGCCCGAGCTGCTCAGCTCTCCGTCTTCTTTCATGCTGCTCGTGTAGAGTACCGTGCTGTTATCTATAAGCGCGGCGATCCGGCCGCCGCCGGAGGAGATGCATTGTACGGTTCCCGAAACGTCCGCAGACCCCATTTCTCTGCCTGAAAGATCCACTGTCACTATCCGGCCGTTCAATCCGGAGTTCGTGCGGCTGAGTGATAAGACAGTATAATCCGGCCCTATTATGTAGTTATGCAGACTGAAACCGTCATAATCATAGACTGCCTTCTCGCGGGCCTCGGCGTCAAGGTATACGAGGCTGCTTTCGGAAACGCACGCGATCAGATCGTTTTTAATAAAACCGATATCGATTATTACGTCGTCCTCAAGCTGATATTCGGCCCGGACGTCCTCGCTGCTGAGCGCAAAAACCGAGACTACGCTGCGAAAAACTTCCTGCTTCTGCTGAAGCGTGACAACCGCCAGATACTTCCCGTTCGGAGAAATGCTCGCCGCAAGGACATATCCCTGTGCCGAGTACCATTTGTACAGGCTCCTTCCGCTTTCATCAAAGACAGTGACGACACCTTTATACTCGCCCGACGTCTCGCAGACCGCGACCCAGGATCTTTCGTTAACGGAGGCGTCGATCAGCTGCCGATCGCTCCTGTACGAAAAAAGAAGTTCATCCTCGTCAAAAACGATAAGCGAGGCGCCGCCAATATCATAGGCGGCCACGGCGTTCTCGCCCGCGGATATTGCCGGAGAATCTGCCGCGAAGTGCTCGCGGCGGATCTGTCTGCCGTCGGGGCCGTAGACTGTTGCGTCCGCTGCGGATACAACAACAAGTCCACCTTTGAACGCGGCATATACGTTGCTTGTATGGGGTTCGAAGCTGAAATCGCCCGCGACACCCCCGGTACCCGGGTAATCTCTAAACAGGGCAAGCACAAAGATCAGTACGGCGGCCGCGGCAAGCAAAACAATGAGGGAGACGCTAAGAACTCTCCTCTTTCCGGCGCTCCCCGGACCTTTTCGGGACCGCCCGGTCCCGGTGCGCTCGATCGGCACTTCATTTACTGCGGGCGCTCTGTTCTCGTCATCCATCCATCATACTCCTGACAGGTTCTGCGCTGTAAACGACCCGCGTCATATACAGCCCTTCCGGCGGCATTGTCGGCCCCGCAAGGCACCGGTTTCCGGAGAGGATTATCGAGCCGATCTCTTCCGGACTGATTTTTCCCAGTCCCGAATACACGGCGGTTCCCACCATCGCTCGCGCCATATTGTAAAGAAAGCCGTCCGCACAGATGCGCGCTCTTATTATATCACCCGAGCGTGTGATTTCAAAGTCATAAACCGTCCGTACGGTCGTTTTGACGTTCGTCCCCACGGAGCGAAATGCGGCGCAGTCGAACGTTCCGGTCATCCGGGCCGCAGCCGCCCTCATAAGATCCAGATCGAGCCTCTCGGGAAAGAAACAGGCCCTGTGCACGTAAAAGGGATCTCTGAGCCCGGAGTTATATATGAGGTAGGTGTATTCCTTCCTCTTGCAGGAAAATACGGCGTGGAAGTCGCTGTCGGCGCTGCAGGCGTCGAGCACCGCTATATCGTCGGGAAGCCGAGCGTTAAGGGCAAGCGGCAGACGATCAAGAGGAATAGAACATGAGCCGCGAAAATTTGCGGCATAGACTTCAGCGTGTACACCCGCGTCCGTGCGGCCGCAGCCGACCAGACTTACGGGCCTTCCGAGCGCTGCGCTTACGGCCTTTTCAAGCGTTTCCTGTACTGTCGGCACGTTCTTCTGGCGCTGCCAGCCATGGTACGCCGTTCCGATGTATCGCAGCTTCAATACGGTGCAGTCAGAGGCCATAACTTCTGAGGACCACAGTGCCGGCAAGTATGGCGGCACCGGCAAATATCGCCGCAGCGTCCCTTGAATGCATCGACAGCATATGGAGCCTCGTGCGGCCTTTCCCGCCGTGATAACAGCGGCACTCCATCGCCATTGCAAGCTCGTCGGCGCGCCGGAACGCGCTCACAAAAAGCGGCACAAGTATAGGGATCAGCGCTTTGGCGCGCCGCACAATGTTTCCGCTGCTGAAATCCGCGCCCCTGGCCTTTTGCGCGCTCACTATCTTGTCGGTCTCCTCGATAAGCGTCGGTATGAACCGCAGCGCTATACTCATCATCATCGCGAGCTCGTGAACAGGCACTTTTATGAGCCCGAGAGGCTTCATCAGAGCCTCCATACCGTCCGTGAGCATAATCGGCGACGTCGTGTACGTCAGCAAAAAAGTGCCGCAAACGAGCAGCATTATCCTGAGAACCATAAAAGCCGCGGCATAGAGTCCCTGCTCGGTTATCCTGAGCTTCCAGATAACAAGTACCGGTTCCCCTCCCGTGTACAGCATGTTCAGGACAGCCGTGACAAAGATTATGATTATCAGCGGTTTCAGGCCTTTGAACAGAGCTTTGGGCCGTATGCGGGCAAGACCGGTGACGACAACAACGTACGCGAGCATCAGCGCGTAGGAATAGATCCATTTCGCCAGAAAAAGCGCGACAATAAACACGACCGTCAACACCAGCTTCACACGCGGGTCGAGCCTGTGTATGGGGGTATCAACAGGGAAGTACTGTCCCAGCGTTATATCTTTAAGCAAAAAGCGAACCCCCTTCCCTATTCAGGATCGCTTTTTTTGCCTGCTCGATAGTATACACGGACCGGGGCACATTAACACCGAGCCGGCGCAGCTCCAAAAACACCTTTGTGATGTCAGGTACTTCAAGGCGCATCGACTCGAGCAGTTCCGCCCTGGCGAATATTTCCTCCGGAGTTCCCGAGAGCGATATCCTGCCGTCCGAGAGCACTATCATGCGGTCTGCCTCACGGGCGATCTCCTCCATATTGTGGGTCACCAGAATAACGGTCGCACCGTTCTTTTCATGGTAATTGCGTATGTTCTTCATCAGATTCATGCGCCCGAAAGGATCCAGGCCGGCTGTCGGCTCGTCCAGGATCAACACCTCCGGCCGCATCGCTATCACACCTGCGATAGCTGCTCTTCTGCGCTCGCCCCCGGAAAGATCAAACGGTGATTTCTTCAGGATATCTTCCCCGAGTCCCACAAAATCCGCCGCTTCATAGACGCGTTCTTCAATTTCAGCGGGTTTCAGACCCATATTCTTCGGTCCGAACGAGATATCTTTGAAAACGGTCTCCTCAAACAGCTGATATTCAGGGTACTGGAACACCAGGCCGACCTTAAATCGCACGGAATTGTTGAAAACTTTTGATTGCCAGATATCCTGCCCTTCAAAGAGAACGCGGCCGGAATCGGGTTTGAGCAGTCCGTTCAAATGCTGTATGAGCGTTGATTTCCCCGAACCCGTCTGTCCGATTATACCGAGGAACTCGCCTCTTTCCGCACTGAAATCCACAGCATCAAGAGCAAGGTGCTCAAAAGGGGTGCCCTTGCTGTATATATGCGTCAGCTGTTCGGTTTTTATGATAGGCGCCAACCTGTTATCCTCCAGTACGGGTATTATGCCTTATGCTTTATCAGCGCACCGATAACCGCTGCGCAATCCTCGGGTTCGAGTGCGTCGAGAGGCACGTTCAGACCTTCTTTGCGCAGTTCATAAAGCAGCGCGACTGTCGGCGGTGCATCCAGGTGGACGCTGCGCAGTTTTTCAACCTGTGAAAAGATCTCAGCCGGCGTGCCGTCCATATAGACTCGTCCTTCGTCCATAACGATCACCCTGTCCGCTCTCGTGACCTCCCCCATGTGGTGAGTTATTAGTATGACCGTGATGCCGAAGACTTTGTTAAGCACTCGTATCGTCTCGATCACTTCACGCCTGCCATACGGGTCCAGCATCGCAGTCGGCTCATCGAGCACGATGCACCGGGGACGCATGGCGATGACCCCGGCTATCGCTATGCGCTGCTTCTGCCCTCCGGAGAGCAGGTGCGGCGCGTGGGTGCGCATATCGTACATGTCGACGGCCTTGAGGGCATCGTCGACCCTTTTCCGTATCTCCTCGGTGGGATATCCGAGATTCTCCGGGGCGAAAGCCACGTCCTCTTCGACAACGTTTGCTACGATCTGATTGTCGGGATTCTGGAATACCATCCCCACCGTTCTTCTTATATCCAGGGTATTCTCTTCGGAGCTTGTATCCATCCCCGAAACCCAGACTTTTCCGACGTCGGGCAGCAATACCGCGTTGAAATGCTTTGCCAGCGTCGATTTCCCGGATCCGTTGTGGCCCAGGATCCCGACAAAGGAACCCTGTTTTACATGCAGATCGATCCCGTGCAGCACCTCGATCTCGAGTTCATCCTCAGAGGCGGCGTAGGAGTGGTGCAGGTTTTCGGTTCTGATTATCGTATCATCCATCCGGTTGCTCCTGTATCTGACGCGTCCATCTTCCGCACGCTCCGCTCGGGAGCACGAGACCGGAAGCCGTGACCCTCAGTCCCAGCTCACCGGAAACGACAGTGCCTCCGAAGACAGGCGACAGGGCGCTGTGCAGCATATATGTCAGCACAGACGGAGAAAGGCCGGTCGAATATGAGTTTATTATGAAAAAAAGAGGATCATCGCTGAGCAGCGAAACACAATTGTTGACAAGCGGCCACAGCGCGTCTTCGATCTTCCATATCTCACCCGAAGGGCCGCGCCCGTAGGAAGGAGGATCCATCACAATGGCGTCATACCGCCTGCCCCGGCGTTTCTCTCTCTCGACAAACACCGCGCAGTCATCAACGATCCAGCGCACCGGAGCGCTCCCCAGACCGTTATCCGCGAGATTTTCACGAGCCCACGCCGTCATCCCCCTGGCTGCGTCGACATGGCACACAGAAGCGCCCGCCGCGGCGCAGGCGAGAGTGGACGCGCCGGTATACGCGAACAGGCTCAGTACATTGATATGACGGCCCGAGGCGCGAATAAGTTCCTGCATATAGTCCCAGTTTGCCGCCTGCTCCGGGAATAGGCCCGTATGCTTGAAATTCATCGGTCTTACGTTAAACGACAGATCACCGTAGCGCACGCGCCAGGACGGCGGCAAACTGTGGCGGTTCCAGCTCCCGCCTCCCGTGGAGGAGCGGGTGTATCTTGCGTCGGGTGATGACCAGCGCCTGTCATTTCGTTCGGTGCGCCATATAGCTTGCGGGTCAGGCCTGACAAGGATATATTTCCCCCATCGCTCGAGGCGCTCACCGCCCGAACAGTCGATCAATTCATAATCCCGCCACTTATCGCTGACCCACATGCGCGTACCCTTCCAATATGACAAGTTATTATTATATCATCCTGCCGTCTGAACGTCAATTGTCATATCAGCGGATAAAGTTAGTCATAACCGGCTTTTCCTGTTCCGGCAGGTCGATGCCGGCATCTCTTCCCGCCTTGATGCATTTGAGCAGCCATGCCATGTTCCTGCCGAGCGTTCTCATGGTCTGCATGCCCTCCGCGTCGAGCCTGGCCTGCTCCGCGTTGCCGCCGTACACCATATTCCAGTACTGGGACGATACGACCGGCATCCTTGCGATCGTGAAATACTTGTTGATCTGATCGAACGCGGCCGAAGCCCCTCCTCTCCGGCAGCAGACCACTCCCGCGCCCGGCTTATAAGCGAAAGCGCGAGAGCCCGCGAAAAAGGCTCTGTCAAGAAACGTTGTGATCAGGCCGGAGGCCGACGCGTAATGGACCGGGGAGCCGAAAACGAATCCGTCCGCTTTTTTCGCCTCATCAATAAATTCGTTGACTCCGTCATCGAAGACGCACCCGGCGGCGTCTTTTTGATGGCATCTGCCACAAGCTGTACACGGTTGGAGCGGGCCTGAAGGGAGCCGATAGATCTGTGCTTCGATACCCTGACGCTCGAGCTCTGCAGCAACCTCAGAGAGCGCGGCGTATGTGGTGCCTGTCGGATGAGGGCTTCCGTTTACGAGCAATACCTTCATTTTTGTTCCACCTTTCTTTAACAAGGCCGGGTCTGATGCCCGATTGTGGATATCATAGTAATCTTTTCCGACTTTGTCAACATAAGCTGCGGCGGCATGTGCACAGTGCCGCCGCAGGCAGTTTTGCGGATGATTATCCTTCCGCTTCCTGTGCTGCGCGCACGGCGCAGGTCAGTTCCCCGTTCGCGGCATCGATCACGAGAGTGGAACCCGTGCCGATGTCCTGCGACAGTATCGCGCGCGCCAGCAGCGTCTCGACGTGGTTTTGCAGATAGCGCCTGATCGGCCTCGCTCCGTACAACGGATCGTATGATCCGGCGATGATATGCTCCCTCGCCTCCGGTGTGATCTCAAGCTTAAGCGTTTTTTCAGCCAGACGTTTAGCAAGATCCGCCGTCTGCAGATCGACTATCTTCCGAAGGTTTTCTCTGGTCAGAGGGCTGTAGAAGACCGTCTCGTCGAGCCTGTTCAGGAACTCCGGCCTGAAACTGCGGCGCAGTTCCGCCATAACGGCCCGCTTGGCTTCCTCGGAGATCTCGCCTTTTTCGTTTATGCCCTCGAGCAGGTAGGACGAGCCAAGATTGCTTGTCAAAATCACAATTGTGTTCTTAAAGTCCACAGTACGCCCCTGGCTGTCCGTGACACGGCCGTCATCCAGTATCTGAAGCAGTATATTAAACACGTCCGGGTGCGCTTTCTCTATCTCGTCGAAGAGTACCACACTGTAGGGTTTGCGCCTCACGGCTTCCGTGAGCTGGCCACCCTCGTCGTACCCCACATAGCCCGGTGGAGCGCCGATCAGCCTTGATACGGAGAACTTCTCCATATACTCGGTCATATCGATGCGCACCATGTTCTGAACGCCGTCAAACAAACATTCGGCGAGCGCTTTCGCAAGCTCGGTCTTGCCCACACCCGTAGGGCCGAGAAACATGAATGAACCTACAGGCCTGTTCGGGTCCGAGATACCCGCCCTTGAGCGCAATATGGCCTCGGAGACCGTTTTTACAGCTTCATCCTGTCCGACGATCCGCTGATGCAGTATCTCCTCAAGGCGTAGCAGCTTCTGCCGCTCACCCTCCATAAGGCGGGCAACGGGGATACCGGTCCACCGCGCTACAATGCCGGCAATCTCCTCCTCAGTCACGTTGTCGTGTACCAGAACGCCGCTGTTTCTTCTTTCGCCGGCGCTCTCAGCCTCCCTGAGACGTTTTTCAAGCTCAGGCAATACCGCGTACCTGAGTCTCGCCGCTTTTTCATACTCGTAGTCCCGCTGAGCGGCCTCGATTTCGGCGTTCGTCTTTTCGATCTCCTCTTTAATATGCTTAACCTCTTCGACGGCGGATTTCTCACTCTCCCAGCGGCTTTTCATTTCATTGAACGAGTCTTTCAGTTCCGCAAGTTCCTTTGTAAGGCGAGAGAGCCTTTCTTTGGACAGCGTGTCGGTCTCTTTCTTAAGAGCCATCTCTTCTATCTCGAGCTGCATGATCCTGCGGCGCATATCGTCAAGCTCGGACGGCATCGAGTCGATCTCGGTCCTGACAAGGGCGCAGGCCTCATCCACAAGATCGATCGCCTTGTCCGGCAAAAAGCGGTCGGAGATATATCGGTGGCTCAATGTAGCGGCCGATACGAGAGCGCTGTCGTGTATGCGAACGCCGTGGAAGATCTCATAGCGCTCTTTAAGGCCGCGAAGTATGGAGATCGTGTCTTCTACCGAGGGCTCATCGATCATCACGGGCTGGAAACGCCTTTCAAGCGCGGCATCCTTTTCGATATATTTGCGGTACTCATCGAGCGTCGTCGCGCCGATGCAGTGGAGCTCCCCGCGCGCAAGCATAGGCTTGAGCAGGTTGCCCGCGTCCATTGCACCCTCTGTTTTTCCCGCTCCCACAATAGTGTGGAGCTCGTCAATGAACAGGATTATCCTGCCCTCACTCTGCTTGACCTCCTCGAGAACGGCTTTGAGACGCTCTTCAAACTCGCCCCGGTACTTCGCCCCCGCTATCAGGGCCCCCATATCGAGAGAGAAGATCGTTTTCTCTTTGAGTCCTTCAGGCACGTCCCCCCAAAGGATGCGCTGGGCAAGCCCTTCGGCGATAGCTGTCTTGCCGACGCCCGGCTCTCCTATCAGGCAGGGGTTGTTCTTGGTCTTTCGCGAGAGTATACGCACAACGTTCCGTATCTCGGCGTCACGGCCGATCACCGGATCTAGCTTCTGTTCCCGCGCCTCCTGCACAAGGTCTTTTCCGTACTTTTTCAGTGCGTCATAGACTGCTTCGGGGTTGTCTGTCGTTACCCTCGACGTCTTGACTTTGTCAAGCTCACGAAGGAAATCTTCTTTATTTATGCCCCTCCTGCGGAATATCTCTTTGATCTTTTGCGTTTGATTATCAAAAATGCCGAGCATAACGTGCTCCACAGACACGTACTCGTCTTTCATTTTCGCAGCCAGCTTTTCGGCCGAGTTCATAATTTTCTCTGTCGACGCGTCCAGATAGACTTTGCTTTGCTCGATACTGTTCCCCGAGACCCGGGGCATCGACGCGATAGCCGTGTCAAGCTCGGACAGAACAGCGTCAGAATCTATACCCTGTTTTTTCAACAGGGAAGCAATCAGTCCACCGTCCTGATCGATAAGCGCATACAGCAGATGCTCGGGCATCAGATAGCTGTTGCGGTTCTCCATCGCCATGTTCTGGGCTGTCTGGAGCGTCTCGATCGTCTTTTGCGTATAGTTTTGTATATTCATCATTCCACCTCCTAAACCAGCATCTTGCCTTCGTTCAGCCGCGCCACATAGAAGTCTTCGATCTCCTCCGGCGAATACCGGCCGCTCAGGTATCCTTTCATCATCGTGTCGAAAAATTTGATGTAATCGGAAAGAGCTCCTGCGATATCCGCGTTTGAGTAGTCGCGGTCACGCGGCAGTTGAATGCTGCGGACAAATCGTCCCTCGTAGTGCGCATACCTGATGCGGCCTCCCCTCACGTAGGGGGAGAGACAACTGTCTTCGATGCGTTTCCAAAGTTTGAAGAAATCGGTCATAGCGCGGATCAGTGCCGCAGACTGTGTGCGATATATCACGCAGAGCTCGCCGAGCTCGTTTTCCGCGCTCCGGTAGATCTCCACCTCGTATTTCACGGTAGGCCTGTATTTATACTCAAGGCTGCTCTTAAACGACATCGTCTGCTGGTTTGGCACAAAAAAAGGCACTATCTCCCTGTCCGGCTTCAACATCTGTTCTATTATGCTGAAAATATCGTTAATGCGCCTCTCCGGCGTCATCACAGAAGCATACTCGGCCAGGATCTGGTTGACCAGATTTGAGCGGTTCGTCCCCTGCCTGTGCGCGAGCATATCGATCCTTCTGACCACGTCTTCACTGAGCATCAGACTGTATAACGTTTTTTTCATCGATTCACTTCCTTACCGGCAGAGGCCGGACGTGCTGACCGCCGCTGCGCCCATCGCACGATCCTCTGCGCGCAATTCATCTTATCCTTGAACGATTATATCCATAATAATGTAATTTGTCAATATATTTATATAAACTGCATAACGAATTATATCATACTGTCTGTTCGTGTAAATCTTGAAAATGATTATTTTAAATATAGTATCCCCATTGTCGGCTCCGCTCAGATATGGACGGCAAAGCGGATCACCGCCCGGGGCCGGGGAAAAAGATGTACTTGACACGCCGGTAAAAAATCTGTAAAATCAGCGTACATATACCTCAAAACGCAATGACGGAAAAGGAGTACGGCTCGGAAAGACCCTCAGAGAACTGCCGGGTGGTGCGAGGCAGCGGCAAGTAGGAGCCTGAAATACGCTTCCAGAGCGGCCGGCCGGAAACGGCATAAAAGACGGACGGGTGCGACCGATATATCGCGAAGGCAATGACAGTTGCCTTATGAGGCTGCTTCCGCGAGGGCGCGGCAAAGCAAGGTGGTAACACGGTCTGCTGGGCCGTCCCTGCATACGTATGCAGGGACGGTTTTTTGTTCCTGCCGTATCTCAGCAAATAGAGGAAAGGACGATTATATATGCCGCTTACAGACTATCTCGAAAAGAACGCCAGGTTTTGCGGGTCGGACATAGCGCTTGTGGAGATCAATCCCGAGCTGCAGGAGAGCAGACAGGTCACCTGGAAAGAGTACTCCCTTATCGAAACAAGCCCGATGAAGGGATATCAGAAGGAACTGACCTGGATCGATTTTGACCGCAGGGCCAACAGATTTGCCAATCTTCTTTTGACGCGCGGAATTAAAAAGGGCGACAAGGTCGCGATACTACTGATGAACTGCCTCGAATGGCTGCCCGTATACTTCGGCGTCATGAAATCCGGAGCGCTGCCCGTACCGCTCAATTTCCGCTATACGGCCTCCGAGATCAGGTACTGCCTTGAAAAATCGGATTCCTGCACACTGGTGTTCGGACCGGAATTCATAGACCGGGTGGAATCTATCCGCTCAGACCTGTCGGACGTGCGCAACCTGTTCTTCGTCGGGGAGAACTGCCCCGATTTTGCGGAAAGCTATACCCGCCTTACAAACTACTGTTCTTCACACGCGCCGGACGTGATGATCACCGACGACGACGACGGGGCCATCTATTTTTCATCCGGTACAACGGGCTTCCCCAAAGCGATACTGCTCTCCCACAGATCGCTCGTGCACGCAGCTTTGACCGAGCAAAACCACCATGGCCAGACAAAGGACGACGTCTTCCTGTGCATCCCCCCGCTGTATCATACGGGCGCAAAGATGCACTGGATGGGCAGCCTCCTTGTCGGGGGCAAAACGGTCATTTTAAAAGGTTCAAAGCCCGAGTGGATCTTAAAAGCCGTCTCCACGGAGGGCTGCAGTATCGTCTGGCTGCTCGTGCCCTGGGCCCAGGATATACTCGACTCGATCGATCGGGGTGATATTGACCTTAAAAATTACGATCTTTCCCGCTGGAGACTCATGCACATCGGAGCGCAGCCGGTCCCGCCCAGCCTTGTGCGCCGCTGGAAACAGCATTTTCCCGATCACGACTACGACACGAATTACGGTCTCAGCGAGTCTACAGGCCCGGGCTGTGTACACCTCGGTATCGAAAATATCCACAAAGTAGGAGCCATCGGAAAGGCGGGCTACGGCTATCAGGTCCGGATAGTCGATCCTCTCGGAAACGACGTGCCCCCCGGGGAAGTCGGGGAGCTGATCGTCAAAGGCCCGGGAGTCATGAAATGCTATTATAAAGATGAGCAGGCGACGGCCGAGACTCTCAGGGACGGCTGGCTCTTCACAGGCGATATGGCTCAGGAAGAGGACGGCTTCATCTACCTTGTCGACAGAAAAAAGGACGTTATTATAACCGGAGGCGAAAACCTCTACCCTGTTCAGATAGAGGATTTTATCCGCGCTCACAGCGCGGTGCGCGACGTGGCGGTCATCGGCCTTCCGGACGCCCGGCTCGGTGAGATCGCCGCGGCTATCGTAGAGCGCAAGCCCGGGTGTGAGCTCACCGAGGATGAGCTGAATGCCTTCTGTATGGAACTGCCCCGCTATAAACGGCCTAGGAAGATCATTTTCGCGGATATCCCCCGAAACCCGACGGGAAAGATCGAAAAGCCGAAGCTCCGTGAAATGTTCGGAGCCAGCCGCCTGGTGGCAAAAGAGACGGAACTGGCTCAGCCCGATAAAGAATAACAACCGTAATAACGCAAAAAACGCTTTGGCGGGCCGATGAAAGCTCCGCCAAAGCGTTTTGGCTCTATGTCAAGAGTTGGGGTAGAGCAAAAGAAATAAGAGAATAGGGAGTTTGGTTTACGACCGTGCTCCCTTTTAGTTTTTTGCAGTATGATCGTTTTATTCCGTACCGCCTATCACGACGATATTCTTCAAAGCTCCGCCGTACTCCGCGTCGTTAAAGGCCTCGTTAATCTGCTCAAAGGGATAGTAGCGGGTGAGCATGGAATCTATATCGACGATGCCCCTGCGATACATGTCCATATACTTGGGCATATCGCGGCGCAGCGTGACGACACCCATTACCGACCCTGTGAGTTTTCTTCCCGAAAGGAATTCCATTGCGCAAACATCGCCCATCATCTCCTGGTCGGCTGTCGCATGTCCGATCACGCAGATCGTACCCCAGGGGGCGGAAGCACTGATGGCCTGACGCTTTATTTTGCTTCCGGCGACCGCAACGATAACGTAGTCCGGGCCAAAACCGGAACAGATCTTCTTTGCCTCTTCGATCACATCGCAGTCTTTGGGGTTGAGCGTGTGTGTCGCGCCGAGTTTTTTCGCGAGCTCAAGCTTGCTGTCGATCAGGTCGATCGCAATTATCGGATTTGCACCCGACACTTTCGCTCCCTGGATAGCTGACAGGCCCACGCCGCCTGTTCCGAAAACCGCGACGCTCTCACCGGGGCGGACCTGGCAGCGGTTGATCACAGCGCCGAAACCGGAAATAAACCCGCATGCGAGAGCAGAGCCAACGGCGTACGGGATATCGTCATCGAGCTTGCACAGGCAGGATTCGTCGCAGTTTGTATACTCCGCGAAGCCTGTGGCCGTAGAACCCGTCTGAGTGGGGATCTCCCCGTTCGAGCGGGTATAAGCGCTCGGCTGTTCGAACTTGTTAGGAGGCAAATTCGTGCAGAACCATGAGCGGCCGGACATGCAGTTCATACATGTGCCGCAGCCGGCCCTGACGATACAAGCCATCACCCTGTCGCCCGGCTTAACATATGTAACGCCTTCACCGATCGCGTCTACAATACCGGCAATCTCGTGGCCGGCTGTCGCGCTGCCTTCAAAAGTACCGTGTTCGCCCTTGACGGAGTGGATATCGCTGTGGCAGATCGAGCAGGTCATTATCTTGACGCGGACCTGTCCCGGTTTGAGGTCTGCAAGATCGCACTCTTCAATGACAAACGGTTTATTCAGCTCTGGTAAAATCGCAACTTTACACTTCATGATGGTTATCCTGCCTTCCCTGTATAGTACCTGATTTTCAGAATATCAATACATTGCCAGTCTACTCCCAACGACCCCTGTTGTCAAGCAAGCTGCCGGGTGATATGATGGCTGCATACAAATAT
>JAAYAR010000144.1 GCA_012719235.1 Clostridiales bacterium | reverse complement strand
CGAATTGTAAAGTGAATAAACGTGATCGGGGCCGCACACTGTCCCGGCTCCGGTCGCCGCCCGAAATGAGTAAAACGCCTGAAACGTGGTTTCAGGCGTTTTGGAGCTTGTAGTCAGACTCGAACTGACGACCTGCGCATTACGAATGCGCTGCTCTACCAACTGAGCTATACAAGCGCGATCAGACGGCAACCCGGGTGCACGGTCTCAGTTAAAGCACCCGCGGATATTGATTTTACCACACCGTCCCGCAGTTATCAAGCCTATTGTTGCCGATGTTAATCTCGGCGGCCGGAACTCTCTGAACTATCCGGCGTATATTACAACATTTTTTAATTTTCGTCAAGCCCTGCGGATGATTTTTTGCTCTGTGCCCGGAACGTTTGTAAATACGGCCCGCACCCGCCGTATTACGTTTTGTATTATTAGCCGGCGGGCGGATGCGGGCAGCGGCCGCACCCCCGCCGGTCCCGCGCGGCGAACGCTGTTTGTTCCTGAGACCGCGTGTGTCAATTGTGAGTATTATAAAAAAAAACGGGGAATTTTCAGCTAAGAGGAGATAATATGGAGTGGGTGAGCGTATGAATAATCATTTCATAAGTTAACGTAAATCGACCTGTTTTTTACACTACAGATAGTTATGCACTTTGTCCACCTGTTTATCCACAGCGAAAAAATCCTTATATATCAAAGAAAATCCGAGCTTTTGGTATAATATGTTTGTTTGCGAAACCCGCATTTGCACGCCCGCTTGAAAGCGGGGATTCGTTGACATAATTTCTCTGGTGAGATAAAAGCGGCCTCTGCAGCGCAGTGACGTGTCGAGGTCGGGAAGAGCGGCAGTCCTGGGAGCAGCGGCCGTAAAGAGCCGTTCAAATACATTTTTTGGTTGCATGTTTTTTCCGCCGGGCGCTAATATTTTTTCTCCCTGCGGGGAAAAATGATTCGCGCAGGAATCTGTTTGGAGGTGACAAACGAAATGTATACGGCTTCTTTTCTTAAAGGTCTGGGTATCGGAGTCGCGGCCGGCACGATAGCGGGCATCGCGCTCTCGACGGACAAGAAAAAACTGGGAATGAAGACCGGCAAGATCGTAAGAGCAATAGGTGAAGTCGCCGGAGGCGTGATAAGGGCGATCGAGAGCTAGAGACCGCCCACTCGGCATACAGACGCGCACGCACCGGCGGCGCGTACCTGTAGAATAATGATGCGGGAACGCAATGGAGGTTATCAGAAACATGAAGAAGATCGCGTTAATATTGCTGGGGGTTTTAATTGTTCTGACGCTTTGCGGCTGCAGGCAGGTCGAAAAAGTGATCCCCTCGCCGAGCCCGACGGTATCGCCGGTCGTGAGCCCCGTACCGAGTATCACTCCGGGCGTCAGTGAATCGCCCTCCGCGACCAGGCCCGGCGAATCACCGGATATGGATGAATCACCCGCCGCGACCGACAACGACACGGACCTTGGAGACGTGCTCGACCCGGACGATAAAGGCAACGGCTAGAATCTTGTGTAAACGGCCCGTGCCGGGACCTCCGGGTCCCGGCATCCGCTTGCTTATTCCGGTCTCAAAGCGGGGCCGGGAGAGCCCCGCGGTCGGTGCGGGGGATCTGACACTTGCCGACCTTGACTAAAACGCCCGGAAACAATATAATTATAAAACATGTTGTCAGCTGCCACCGGCCGACATCTGCTCCGGGCAGTCGGAAGATCGCGGGATCGCCCTCCGGCCGTGTTGAACAGTGCCCTCCCGGCGGCTGGCAGTTGGTGCTTTTACTGTTGGGGGGTCCGAACTTGCTCCGATACATACTGAAAAGAGTGGTATGGCTCGTCGTCATGCTGCTCATAGTGTTTTTTATCACTTTTACAATATTATACTCCCTCCCCGGTTCCTGGCTGCATTTTCTGTCTGAAGGCGAACCGACGGGCGGGGCGGCGAAAGCTCTCGATTCTGTCGGTCTGTACGGCACACTGATCGGGGATTTTCTTTTGTTCATGCTCCGTTACGCGGTTAGGCTTGATTTTGCCGCGCTGCTGAGCAGGAGCACCATAGGCTACGTAATGCTGCCGATGAGAGTGAAGTACACCCTGATACTTTGCGTGTCGGCCGTTATCGTCTCCTGGCTTGTCGGTATGCCGCTGGGCATAGCGGCGGCGACCAACAGGGGGCGCCGCATCGACAACGTGATCACTTCGATGACTGTAGCCCTGGGTTCCATGCCGTCTTTCTGGGTGGGCCTCATGCTCCTGCTTTTGTTCGGCGGGGTGCTCCACATGGTCTCTATGCTTTTCGGAGGGGTAAAATCGCTGATCCTGCCGATCGTCGCGCTTAGCGTATGCAATATCCCGATTGTGACGGCCGCCACACGGGCCGGCCTGCTCGAGACCCTGGACAAGGATTTTATCGTGACCGTGCGGGCAAAAGGTGTCAGGGAGCGGCTCGTCGTATGGCGGCACGCTGTCCGCAATTCGATGCTCCCGCTGATGTCGATCCTGGGGAACCAGCTCACAAAGGCGTTCGGGGGAGCCCTGATAATCGAGATAGTTTTTTCCGTGCCCGGCGTAGGCAGTATGATGTACGATGCGATCAACAGGAGAGATTTCCTCGCAGAGATCATCTGTATACTTATATCTGCCGCTCTGAGCGGCGTTATCAACCTCGTGGCGGACATCGCTTATACGGCGATAAATCCGGCAGTCAGGCAGAGGTACGAATAATATGCTGAAAACGAAAAAGGGGCTGCGCCTTAAGAAGCCGGCGCACAAAAAACTGAGCGCCGCGGGGACAGCGAGCCTCGTGATACTTCTTATCATCATGTTCTGCTCCGTGTTTGCTCCGCTCGTTGCACCCCACGACCCGCTTGAATTCGG
>JAAYAR010000143.1 GCA_012719235.1 Clostridiales bacterium | reverse complement strand
TCAAGGAGAACCTGCGCAAATATATCGAGCTGCAAAAGCAGCTCATAGCGAACGCCCCGATCGACCTGCGCCTGAACACGGAGGTCACGCCTGACTACGCCGTCGCGGAAAAACCTGACGTCATAATAGCCGCCGTGGGAGCCGATCCTGTCGTACCCGATATCCCCGGAGTGGCGGGAGCGAACGTCCGCCAGGCGATGGAGGTTTTTGCGGACCCGGATCTGGCGTCCGGAAAGTCGGTCATACTCGGGGCCGGGTTTACGGGGGTCGAGCTTGCACTGTATCTTTTGATGAAGGGTCGGTCTGTCGAGGTCGTCGAGATGCTCGGAGACATCTCGGACGGCGGCAACGACTGCCATAAGATGGCGGTCAAGGACATGGTCGCGCAGACGGGCCTGAATATCCGTTTCCATACGAAAGCCGTTGAGATAACGGAGTCCGGCCTACGGTGCGAGGGCCCCGGAGGAGAGATGTTCATCGGCGCGGATACCGTGATCCTCGCAGCGGGCATGCGCGCCCGTTCGGACCTGGCGCAAAAGTTCAGCCGGTGTGCACCCCTGTTTTATGCGGTCGGCGACTGCGGGAAGCCCGGGAGCGTCATGAACGCCAACGCTGCGGCGTACACGGTCGCAAGATACATTGGGCGCACCGCCTTTGTATAGGCGGCGGGAAAGCGGGATATTACGCCTCAGTCCTTTCGCGGTGCGACAGGAATTCCGGAAAATCGTGCTGCGTATGCGTGACAGATTGTAAATCAATTCAGTACCAGGCCGTCCGGCGACAAATGTCGGACGGCTTGCCTTTTGAGTGCGCGAAAAAGCCCGGCCGGCGGCCGGGCTTTTTCGATGCAAAGGGCGCTTCCCGATCAGAAATACATGAAAACGGTGCTGGCGCCGCACTTGCCCACGTCCTCGACGGTGTATGTATACGATTCTTCGACGCCGCTGCGCGTCTTGTTCGCCGGGAGGGAGAAAACGCTCTCGCCAGTCTCGGCGTACTGCTGATAGACTTCGTTCAGCAGCTGCATGCGGTTGCCTGCCGGAATGAGGGAAACTGAATCATACCACGCGAAAAAGGCTTCTTCATTGACATAATTATCCATAACAGACCTCCTTGTTTATACTCCGCTCCGACAAATAACATTATATCTTATTTACCCGTATTTTTCCACAGGTATTGCGCACAGGCGCAAAAAAGGCTTGCCTTTATTGCGCGCTGCATATAGAATCAAGGTGAAAAAGCGCGAAAAAGGAGGCGGAGATGACAAAAGTAACGATCAACCCCGGTATATGCGGATTCACAACAAAAGTAACGGCCGAGGCCGACGAGGACAAAGAGAACGTGGTAATACGCGCTGCCAGCGGGTGCAAGGCCATATCCGACATGATGAAAGCTCTGGGAGAGGAATTTGACGCTTTTGAGTTCTGCCTTGTCAAGCCCGGAAAAGGGCCGCTGTATGAGTTCGCTTCGTCGGGAGATTTTCCGGTACACGCATCATGTCCCGTGCTTGCCGGCATAATAAAGTGCGCGGAGGCCGAGTGCGGCCTTGCGCTCAAAAAGAACGCCGAGATAATATTTGAAGACTGACAAAAGAACCGCTCTGCGGAAAAACACGAAATGAAAGGGGACCGGTATGGCTACTTATGACCTTACGTCCGAGAATTTTGAGCAGGAGACAGCGGCGGCAAAACTCGCCGTCGTGGATTTCTGGGCTGCATGGTGCGGCCCCTGCAAGATGCAGTCTCCGATTATCGATGAGCTGTCGGAGGAGATGACCGACGTAAAGTTCTGCAAGGTCAACGTTGATGAACAGGGCGCCCTGTCGGGACAGTACAAGATAAGGAGCATCCCGACCATAGTATTCTTCAAAGACGGAAAACCCGTTGAGCAGTCTGTCGGGCTGAGAGGAAAAGAGGAGCTTCGCGCGATAATCGAGAGGTACAAGTGATGAGGAAGTTCCGCCTCAACGATAACGAGGAGATCGTTCAGACCATAAGGGAGGGTCTCAAGCGTACGGGAGGTTACTGCCCCTGCAGGCTTGACCGCACGGACGATACAAAGTGTATTTGCAAAGAGTTCAGGGATCAGCTGGCCGACCCGGAATATGAGGGTTACTGTCACTGCATGCTGTATTATAAGCCAAAAGAGGGTATACAGGACACATGATGTGTGAGCCCATCGAATCGTTCATGCTCGAATCGGGAATCCATCCCGGCGCAATAGACCTCGAAAACGAGACGCAGCGCCTTCTTTCGGAGATGCGCCTGAGCCTTGAGAGCGCGAGCGGCGCTCTGCATATGTACCCATCACGCATCGCCCTTCCGGAGGGTCCGCCCCCGGAAGGACGCGCAATAGCGCTTGACGCCGGCGGCACACATTTTCGTGTCGCCGTCGTGGCGTTCCGGGGAGGCGCGGCGTCGATAGAATACAGAGCGAGTTACCCGATGCCGGGAACGGACGGGACTATCACAAAAAGCGAGTTCCTGCGGCGCTGCGCTCTGTACGTCGAGCCTGTACTCGGTATGAGCGACAAAGTCGGTTACGTATTCTCCTATCCCGCGGAGATTCTGCCTGACCGCGACGGGAGGCTGCGCCTTTTTCAAAAAGAGGTCTCTGTCCCGGGCAGCGAGGGCATGGTGGTGTGCGCAGAGCTTGAGTCGGAGCTCAAACGGCGCGGCGCGGCGGGGGAGCGGAGTTACGTGCTTTTAAACGACACGGTAGCCTCGCTCGTCGGGGCTTATGTCTCCAGCTCCGGCAGGGAATACGACGGGGCACTGGGGCTCGTTTACGGAACGGGTACGAATACCTGCTATTACGACAGGTGCGCCGGGCAGATCATCAACATGGAATCGAGCAGTTATACGCTCTTTCCGAAAAGCGTATTTGATCTGCGGCTGGACGCCGGGAGCGCGGAGCCCGGCGACAATCTGTATGAGAAGATGGCGGCGAGCGCGTATACTGGGGGTCTCATCACTCTTTGCGCCGAGGCAGCCGCCGAAAAAGGGCTTTTCAGCGGTGGTTTCGCCGAAGCTATTAAAAAAAACGGGCCCCTCACAGCAATGGACGCCGACGTTTTCATGCGCACCGGGCAGGGCATCTTTTCGGACCTGTGCCGTACGCCCGAGGATTCATTCCGCCTCCGCCGCGTGACGGAGCTGATATACGACAGAGCGGCGGCTCTGGGCTGCGTGGTATTGACGGCGGCCATGGAGATGTCGGGAGCCGGCATCCGGGGGCCTGCCTGCATAGCCGCAGAGGGAGCGGGTTTCTGGGATTCCGTGCTTTACGCGCCTAAGCTTCGCCGCGCGATGGATGAATTTGCGGGAAGCAAAAAGCGCAGAAAGTTTGAGTTTGTCCGAACGGAGGACGCAAACCTTATCGGCGCCGCTGCGGCCGCGCTGTAACGGGAAACGCTTGCCGCTCTGAAATCCGGAGCGAAATGAAGCAATTTTAAGGGACCGGGCAATTGTACCCGGCCCTTTTTATACAGTACCGTGTTTTGAGAGTCAGGTAGTCTCGCGCACGGGCAGAACTCGGAAGTCCGCCCGGTTGAGCTCTCCGAGTGCCCTGAGAATGCTCTCGAGGCTTTGCTCCGTGAGCGTAAAGCGTATGACCGGAGTCTCATTCGCCGGGAGCGCTCCGAGCACACCGCCGAAACCTCCCGAAAAATACAGATCACCGTCGAGGTCCCACTCAACGGGTATATACCCCAGCGGAGTGACGGTCGATTCATGTGCCCCCGAAGACAGGCTGCAAAGCCTTGTCCGGATGTGGATGCTGCGGTCAAGCAAGTCGTTTGCTCCGGAGAGCGATGCCGCGGCCTCATCCTCCGCCGCGGTCAGGGCGAGGCCGAATCCTTTTCCCCAGACGGTGCGGATCCCGGGCAGAGCTTCGTCTATATCGGACGCTTTGAAAAAGAACGTGGCTCCGAAGCCGTGATCCTCAAGCGCTTTAAGCAATTCTTCAGGCACCTCGCCGCCGGTGTCTATCCAGAGCGCCGCGCTGCGGCCGCCCGGAGGGGCCGTCACCGGAGCGGAGGGAGGCGGGGAAACGGTAGGGGGAGGGCTCTGGGTGGTGCTGTTGAGATAGGTGGAGGCACGCGTGGCGATCTTGGAGGCTGCCTGTGCGGCGAATGTGCTGTCCGAATAGACCTGGGAGCCGGTTTTGATCCGGGCGATCGGGTACTGTGTACCCTCCGTTATGTTGCTGAACCCGAGGCCGAAGAATTGGCAGACAAATTTCGCCGGCACAAACACCTTTGAGTTGCTCATAAGCGCTTTTTCGGTGTAAATATTGCCGTTGCCGTCGTATGAGAACCCGTCGCTAATATAGAAATCGAGCCTGTGGTTTGAGTTGTACAGAGAAAGTATCCAGTCGGTCTGGTCAAAGTTTACGTATATGCCGAGGGTCGAGTATTCAAATACGTTGTATGTGACGTACAGCACGCCGCCCTCCCAGTAGGGCATGGTCGAATAGGAGAGCTCGAACGGGAGAACGTCGTCTATCGCGACAAAATGCACGTTCTGAGCGGCGCCGGCGCTGTGGGCGCCCCACGGCAGCAGCAGAACGGCCAAAAAAAGGCACAGCGCCGGAAAAACCGCGCGCGCGGGTCTTTTTTTTGCGTACATGACACCGCCCCCTTTCAACCTGTTATTTAGATGTATTATATCATTTTTTGTTCCCGCCGGGAATAGGCGCTGTCATATTTGTCCAGAATCGGAATATAACTTATGTGTGCCGGCATGCGGGCAAGCCCGCCGGGGATTGTGCTGCCGGCACTGCGCATTCCGGAGGGCGCTATGGGCGGGAAAAATACAAAAGACAGGAAAAATGGAACAGGAAACGACATCCTTGAGCAGATATTCAGAGTAAAGAACGAGCTCGCTCTGGCATACCGGGTGTTTGACCAGGCCTCCTCATCCGAGATGGTCGATTCCTGTATCTATCATATCAACTCCCTGCAGGCGACTTATGCCCACTATCTCAGACAGGCCAAAGAGCGCGGCGCGGCGGAAGAGCCGTTTTTCTGCAGGGGCAGGGAGAACGCGATATGAGGCGGTCCGCGAGGCCGCGGCGAAAGGGGCTGATATTATGCTTAAGACAGTGCTGATGGTCGTTCTCGGGGCGATACTCGTGGTGCTGATGTTCAAGGTGTTCGCTTCGCCGATGAAACTGCTGCTAAAACTCGGTTTCAATACGCTTCTTGGTTTTGCCGCCCTCTATCTGTTCGATCTGTTCGGCGATTTCACAGGCTTCACGCTCGGCGTCAACTGGCTCAATGCCGTCGTCATCGCGATACTGGGCGTGCCCGGATTTGCACTGCTGCTGATACTGCGGTGGCTGTTCCGTATGTGAAGCGCCGTCATACATATATCCCCGTTTTGAGGCTCTGCCCGGGCGCAAGGGAGCCCAGCCCGAAAGAGGAAGGCGCTGCATAGAGGAAAAAATGCGCCCCTTAAGGTAGGGGTATCTCAACATCAGTTCAGAAAGCAGGTCTTTGACCTCCTGGCGCTTTGTATATCCGTTTGCGGGGCACGGGTTTTTTACGATCGGAAGGTCATATCGCGCCGCAAAATCCGATATCGCCTTCTCGTTCATATACAGAAGAGGGCGAATCTGCGTTATGTCGGCGCGGCTCATATACGTTACCGGCTCAAAGCACGAGATCCTGCCCTCGTACAACAAGGACAGCATAAAAGTCTCAACCGCGTCGTCAAAATGGTGTCCGAGCGCAACCTTGTTGCAGCCGAGCTTGCGGGCGAGATC
>JAAYAR010000142.1 GCA_012719235.1 Clostridiales bacterium | reverse complement strand
TATGCAGAAAATCTTGTTCTGAAAGGCGGGCTGTTCATCTACTCCCTTACTGATTGCGACAGCCGTGTTACCGTTGACATTGATTTCCTTCTCAGAAAGATGCCCAACACGCCGGAACAGCTCAAAGTAATTTTGGAGGAAATTATAGCAACCGATACCGGCAATGATTTTATAACCTTTGAGATTAAGGACATGGCTCCCATTGCGGTGGCGAAGAAATACACCGGAATCGGTGCTTCCCTCGTGGCGAAGATCAAGAACACTAAAACGCCTTTCGGTATTGATTTCGGCGTTGGTGACGTGATCGTGCCGAAGCAGGAAAAGCGAAAGATACCGAAACAGCTTGACGGTTTCGCCTGATTTCCGTCTATTTTTATCACATCATTTCCCGCTCAGGCAGGAATGATTGTCTGAGGAGCTCTTCCTCTAAGAAATGATGGGGCTTTTTTGTTTCCGTATTAATCCGGTATTCTTTCGCGATCTCTTTCAGATAGAGGTCGATATTTTCTTTTGTAAACTCAAAGCCGTGTTCAGATGACATTCCGCACATCGCTTTCTACAATGTTAAACCGCATAAACTCCGGTATCGCCGTTTTTACCGCTTCTTTCAGAGCGATATCGTTTTTATCTGCTGCTGACACAGCATATTTGGTTTATTCAGTCGTTTTCCTGCTGCATTTCCACCGCGCCATTGGATGTTCCGCTATCCTTGACAGGATTTCGGGATCGTCAAACAGAGACTCCGGTTTATATGCTCCTTTTGCAAACGCCGACCAAAATGAAAGATCGTTCTCCGGGAGAAGAATCCCTTTCAAGTATTTCTCCACCTTTGCCTTTGCTGTCGGGAGATCAAAGTGTTCCGCTCTCCGCAGAACGGGAATAAGATCCGTTTTTATCTTCTGTGCTGATATGTTCCCGATCCCGCTGAAGTCAAAATGCTCCGGGACATTCTCCGATGATATTGCGGAATAAAACATGATGCACTTTTTGAAAACAGCCCCCTGCGATTTGTCAAACAGTCCGTATTTTTGCAGATTAAACATATCATACAGATCGCGGGCGGCCGATCTGTTCATCAGTGCGACAGCCTTTGCAGAGAAAATCTCCATCGGATCAACGCTTAACACGGTAATTTTGTCATCATTCCAGGGCAGGACAACAACTCTGCGGGAAACAGGGAACACATGGCAGCGCAGCATATAATTAATTTCAATTTTCAAATTGTCCTTAATTCTGCCTGCGTTGACATATTCAAACACAAAAGAATCCAACGCATGATACTGCTTGGATTTCGGGCTTAGACTGTATCCCGATGCGGTCATGTATTTTCGGATATGATCGGTTATCTGCTCCCGTTCCCGCAGCATATTTTCTCTCGGAACATCTTTTGAGTAATCCATATCAATATCTACCGACAAACGAGGCAGATCGAACATGGTCAGATTGATGGCAGTACCGCCCTTCAATGCCAGCGTATCCGAAAGCAGCGCATCGCTTTCCATGAATGACAGTATATCAGCAAGACGGCACACTTTCTCAAATGCATCCCTGACGAAGCCAAGCTCTTTAGCCTGTCTGCCGAGAGATATGCGGTCAAACTGCATCATAGTCATTCACTCCCTTATCAACAAGTTTCTTCAGATCATTCGGCGCATACAAAAGCCATTTCCGATGAAACACAAAATCATCCTGTCTATCGAACAGATAGGTTTTACTGGAAGATGAGCGTTTCATACATTCTGAGAAAAACGTCTCCGATAAAGACAGTGCGTCCTTGTATGCCTCAAGGATATACCCGGCTTTCTGATAAAGCTGTCCGCGCCCATATGCTTCCAATACTTCAAGCAGCTTTGCTTCATCGAGGGAAGGTATAAGCGCAAGGCATCGCAGCAGTTCCTCCAAACCGCCGATCTTTATAAAGTCAGCGATGCTGTCTATTACTGTTCTTTCAAGTGATGTAACACGCACTCCGTTATTCGTCTCCGTGATATTATCATTCCCACGCCACAATACGGGCTGGTAATGCAGACCATCATAATCGAATGGCCGGACTTTCTTCTCCGTAGAGAAATATACCTCATAGAACACCTGATTTGCATATCCGTAAAGCTCAAATGCGCTATGATGTGACACGAAGGAATCATCAGTTATACGCGATGCGACTTGAAAACGGTTCGGGATCGGCTGTTGTGTTTCCATACTGATGACGGCATACAGGTTGCGCCGCACCCGTTCGATATAACCTTTTTTTAAATAACTCTTTATACTCCATATGGCTGCGCTTTCCGATCCGGTAAGCTGTACCATGTCGTTATGGGTAAAGCAGCGCAGGGCAGCCAGTTCTTTATACAGCTCCATTGCAAGACCTCCTTTGTTTTTATATTAGCACAAAACAAGAGAAAATGCAATAGTTATGAGCAATTATAGAAACGATAATTTCTAAAAACGCCCAAAACCACAAGTGAAGCATCGGTTTTGAGCGTTTTCAGAAACGATTTGGTCTTTTTTATAAAATTCGGCCTCATACCCATCCGCACGGAGCAGAAATCCCTACGCCCAGGGCGGCGTCCGCCCCATCTGTTCACACACGGCTGTAAGCGACATCCGCTTGTCTGCCTCGATAATCAGTTCATCATGGACGTGGGCGACAATGCTGCAGCACCGCAGCGTTTTCATAGCATACACGAGGATGTCCCTCGATATTGCCTGGACGATGTTTTCCAAGAACTTTGGACCGTAGCTTTTAAGCCGCTCCCATTTTTTGTGCCGCCGACTCCCATATGTTGACGCGCCCGTCTTTCGCCAGGTTTTCGAATGCTCTGCAGCAAAGCCCCGTCCGACGGCTCGTGTCGGTGTGCATCCCGACGATCGCATCGTCGAAGTAATCGAGCGCAGGTACGAGGTACAGATTCTCGTCGCGGCAGGGGATCTCCGTGATGTCAGTGAGCCATGTTTCATTAGGTTTTTCGGCGGTGAAGTCCTGTTTGATCAAGTTTTCAGACTTTTCGGCGTCCCGATCGGGGTGCATGATGCCGTTTGGACAACGTTTCTTCTTGATTACCAACCTGTTCTCATGGCACACGCGGATCCACGGTACGGTAGGAAGCGATGTAAATTTCCAAAGAAACCACTACAGTAGGAATTGCGGTTTCTTTGGAAATTTACTTTTCATTTTACAGGCAACTTTTTCAGATGCTCATATTGACAAAACACTCAGTCATGATAAAATACAAATAATGAGATGATTTCAAAAGGTATTTTGGGAATATGTGTAAAGCGTCTACCGTTTTTTATACAGAGAATAGGCAAGTTAGGAGCAAGTGTTCATTATCATCATGCATGTTTCCCTAAAATCCGCATATAACCTCCATTGGTTCTTTGGTTTTCCTGTTTTGAACATGTTTTATCGCAATTTAGTTGATAAAAGCGAAAGCATACATGGGTTTTACAACCTTATGATTTCGCAGAAAGGCAGGTTATACTTATGGGAATCATCAGCATACGCGGAGAATTGGTATCCGCCAACCCCTCCTGTGAAGAGACCTTTATGCGTTCTTATGATGAAGCGGGAAATTTAGTGGAGGAGCGAACCGTTTCAAGCGAAGGAGACTATGCCAGCGGCTGCTGGATACGTAAAAGCGCCGACAACGGATGCATATGGGGCGCATGGTCCACTGTTTTTGATGACGAAACCGAGCGTCACGGTAAAATCCCGGGAAGCGAAGAAGGTGACGAGCTGCTGGGATGGGACTTCGTTCCGACTCTGTACGATCCCAAAAGCGGCTGTAAGGTCGGCGTGGGCAGCACGTTCTACTACATCAAGGGGCACGATGTCGGTTACTTTGCCATGTGGGAAAAGGGAGAAGACAATGTGCGTACCCATGGGTATTTCGTTTTCAGGCGTCCGGACGGGACCGAGGTGCGGCGCATGCTCACATTCGAAGACGGCGGCGCGGATTATGACCCCGAAAACCCCCGCAATCCTGCTTTTCTGACAAAAAATCGCGCCATGGCCAGCGATCTGCGCATTCTTCCCGATGGCGACCTCTGCTTTTTCGCTTATCCCACAATGACTCTTTGCTGCCGCATTGCAGGATTTGACGTGAACACCTATTTCCCATCCTGTCCTGATCTGATGCACGGACTGCTGGTAGCGCGCGCCCACTGGAACGAAGATACACAGGATTATGAAATCACATTTTCCAATCCCATAATGCTTGGAGATCTGCAAAGCGCGCGTGGTCTCATGGAGCCCCAGCTTGCCATTCTGCCGAACGGACGCTGGCTGATTGTATATCGCGGCGCCGCTACCATGTCAAAAGTATGGAACACAAGAACGAATCCGGCGACACCGTCCTTTAAGTGGTATACTTTCTCTGATGATGGCGGGCGCACTTTTGCGCCGTCGATGCCGTGGCACTTCGATACCCGGGAGGTTGTCTATTCGCCCGCGTCAATCTCAGGTTTTTTCCGTTCAAGCAAAAACGGCAAGCTTTACTGGATAGGAAACATTCTCAACGAGCCCTGGATGATTGATGGCAGCGGCAGCAATCCCCGTTGGCCGCTTCAGATCTGCCAGGTGAATGAGGAGCATGGCTATCTTATCAAGGACACGCTGACGGTCATTGACACAAAGCGCGACGGGGAAACCTATTTCCTTGAACTGTCCAATTTCAACATTCTCGAGAACAGGGAAACACTCGACCTTGAGCTTCGTCTCACAAAGATATGCCAACATATGGAAAAATATAAGGAGTATGACTGGTATTCTGAGGCTTGGGTTTATTACATCAGCTTTGCATAGGTTATAAGGTGCTCCGCCCCTTTTACCCTTTTAAAACAACGATACAAAGCAGGAAAGGCGGCATAAGAATTGAAAATTCTCCCGAAAATTGATATTCATGTTCACGCAGTCCCTGAGGTTATGATTGTTCGCAGGGATGGATACGGCTTCCCCCTGCCCGGTGAAGTTCGGGCGATGTATGATACGATCGGTGTGGAAAAGGGCGTTCTGCTGCCCGATGGAGCCTATCCACCGGGCACGGAGGATATTTGTTCTCCTCGGGAGGCATGGAAAATGGTTCTTGAGTTCCCGGATACCTTCGGCTGGTGGTTCTGCCCCCTGTCTCCATCTGTATCAAACAATTCTCCAAATACCGATTTATCCTTCTATCTTGAACAGTACAAGTCCTTCGGCGCAAAAGGTGTGGGTGAAATCAGCGAAAACAGATACTTTGACGACCCCTATATGCTCAACCTGTTCCATCACTGTGAAAAATGCGACATGCCTGTGATATTCCATATCGGTCTCATGGGTGAGGACTATGGTATTGTGGATGACATCGGGCTTCCACGCCTGGAAAAAGTGCTGGGCATGTTTCCGAACTTGAAATTTCTTGGCCATTCTCAGAAATTCTGGGCGGAAATCAGCGTATGCGATGAGGAATCAAGAAACGGCTATCCCACTGGTGAAGTTGTCCCCGGACGTGTCCCGGAGCTTATGCGAAAATATCCGAACCTCTGCGGAGATCTATCCGCCGGCTCCGGATATAACGCCATCACCCGGGATCCCGAATTCGGTTATGAGTTTCTCGAAGAATTTGCAGACCGTCTGTATTACGGCACGGATATCTGCACCCCTCTTGACGGAAACAGCGATATGCTGCGGCTCTCCGCGTTTCTTGACGATGCCATGTGCCGCGGTAAAATTTCATACTCCGCCTATGAGCGCATAAGCCGTGGAAACGCTCTTGATCTACTGGAGAAATAGCGGTGTTTGCTTATGGGATATATATGAAATGAGGGGAATATGACAATCAGAAAAAAAGTAAAAGAAGAACTCCTGCGGTATATCGAAACCCGAAAGCCCAACGAGCGTATTTTGTCCCGCAACGCCATCTGCAGCAGATGGCATATTGCACGATCCACCGCAGATGCGATCATCTCTGAGCTGCAGCGGGAGGGAATCGTTTACTGCGTAAAGGGCAGTGGCACCTTTGTTTCTCCAAAGCAGGAACCGGAGACGTCTGCAAATAATTCTAAAAACTACCGCTGGGCGATCCTCGCTCCGGATCTGACCTTCAGTCTATACCCGAAGGCCTTTCACGGAGTCGCTAGTTTTGCCTGGACACACAATATTGACTTTATCGTCTGCTGTACAGACGATAAAGCAGACACGGAATATGCGCTGATGCAGCGCACTGTGCTCTCCGGCATCGACGGGCTGATTATCATCCCCGCAATGACAACAACAGAGAATGAGCGTAACTACCGCTATCTGATAAAATCAGGCGTGCCCTTTGTTTTCTGGCAGCGCAGTGTAGATTATATGAGCGACATTCCCCAGTTTTTGCTCAACGGCTACTATGGCGGATACATCGCTACAAAGCATCTGATAAGCAAGGGGTACCGCCGGGTGTCGTACATGGCTCAGAAGCGCTTCCGTTCCAGTATGGACAGATACATGGGCTACTGCGCCGCAATTTCCGAGGCCGGGCTGGAGGTTGATCCGGTTCTGGTCAAAATAGGGATCAATCCCGGAGAGGAGCGGGCATGTATAAAGGATATGCTTACCCAGTCTACGCCCGCGGACGGTTTTATCTGTTTCGTGGACTCCCTTGCGGTAGACGTGGTTCACGTAGCGCATGAATGTGATCTTCGAATATCCGATGATGTGGGAGTTATCGGCTTTGAGGGCATTATCTCGTGGCTGGATGCCGAATTGGATATTCGTCTGACCTATGTGGATATCAGCTATGAGGAATCAGGCAAAATGGCTGCGCAGATATTATGGAAAATGATGCACAACACAAAAATACAGATGAATTATTCTCAAGTATTCCCGCCAAAACTAGTGGTGCGGGACAGCTGCAAGGGAAAACGGGAAAATAATCGCTTACACAAATAATATTTAAAGGAAATACAAATATGAATAGACTGAAGGAAAAGCTTTTGCGCGGTGAGAAGGCTCTCGGCACACATATCCAGCTCAACGATAACATCACAACGGAAATCATCGGAAGCCTCGGCTTCGACTATCTCTGGATCGATACAGAACATACAACCATAAGTCTTGCGCAGGTTGAGCAGCATCTGCTTGCCGCTCGTTCCGTCGGCGTTTCCGCGATTGTACGTGTGCCGTCAAATGACCCGATCAAAATAAAGCCTATTCTGGAAATGGGTCCCGACGGTGTAATCATACCTATGGTAAACTCGTACGAAGAGGCAATGAGAGCGGTTCAGTCTTGTCTGTATCCTCCCCGGGGCTATCGCGGTTACGGCCCGCGTCGCGCGTCTTTTTACGGTACTATTCCGATGGAGGAATATATAAGAAACATTGAAAACAATATCATGCGCATCATTCAAATAGAACATATCGACGCAGTACGGGATTTGAAACGCATTGTGACCATTGACGAGATCGACGCATACATCATAGGTCCGATGGATCTTTCAGCCTCTGTAGGCAAGCTGGGACAGCTTGATGACCCGGAGGTTTGCGCGCTGTTCGATGAGATAATCGAAACGATACACGCGGCAGGCAAACCGGTGGGCGTTTCCAATGGATTCGTCCCGGACGAGATCATAGCAGAATGGCGTGACCGGGGCGTCGATATGATTTCTCTGGCATCGGAAACTGATTTTATCATAAATCAGGCAAAGCTCCTTATGGAGAGTATGAAACGGGTTATGCTGCAATAAAGTACAGATTCACAGATGATGAAAAGGAGACGTGTTAATATGCGTGGCAAGACTCAATGGAATGAAAGACCGCACTTTTACCTGTTTGAAGACCAGCAGGCGGTCAGCATATGCCGTCTGGCGCCGGGAGAAACAGATTTGACTCTGGAATGGTTGGACGGCAAATCTGAGGGACGCTATTATCTCGAATGGAAAGCGATGTACACCGGAGATTCCTGGCAAAGACGCGAGGTGCAGGGCTACGAGGCGCGTATTGAGGGACTTACGCCATGGAGAGAGTACGAGGTGCGTGTTGTCCGGATGTGCGGCGAGGCGTGCAGGATCAGGTATTTCCGCACAGGTTTCGTACCCGGAACGGTCATCAACTATCTGCACCCCCACGATGACAGGTACGCGTTTTCCGGACACGCGCTTTGCAGTCCCAATCTGATAAAGCTGCCCTCCGGCAAACTGCTCGCCTCCATGGATTTATACACAGGCAGAGGCCCGCAGAATCTGACGCTGTTGTTTAAGTCCGAGGATCGGGGCAAAACCTGGCACTATGTTTGCGACCTGTTCCCGTTGTTTTGGGGAAAGATGTTCTATCACAACGGCAGATTGTACATGCTCGGCTGCTCGACTGAGTTTGGAGATGTTCTCATCGGAGCCTCCGACGACGAGGGGGAGACCTGGACCGCACCTTCCCACCTGTTCGCCGGCGCAAACACGGTGGGTGACGGATGGGAGCAATCTCCCATGCCGGTGCTCACACACAAAGGAAGAATCTATGTGGCGATGGAGTATGCGGGACGAAATATCAACAGACGTCCCACGGTTCTGTCCGCGCCGGAGGACGCCGATTTACTCGACCCCGCAAGCTGGAATGCCACCAAGCCCTATCTTGCACACCCGGCACAGCTTGGCATTCCCGGAAGCTCTTTGGAATGCTTCATTGAAGGCAACCTTTATGTTTCTCCGTCGGGAGAATTGCTGAGTATGTGGCGTGTCGATGCCGATGGAATTGATCCGACGGATGGCAAAGCAGCGGTCTTGAAAGTTGACGAAACCGATCCTGACGCTTCTCTCGTGTTTTCCCACTTCGCGGCTATGCCGGTGGGCTATAACAACAAGTTCATGCTGCTGTATGACGAGGTAAGCGGATACTACGTCGCCATCGGCAATCTTTGGACCGATAAAAATAACAGCCACCAGCGAAATGTTCTGGCGCTGCTCTGCTCAAAGGATGCGGAAAACTGGACGGTATGCAGCCGGATTCTGGACTATCCCAATGAGCAGAC
>JAAYAR010000141.1 GCA_012719235.1 Clostridiales bacterium | reverse complement strand
GCCGCCGAGCTCTGTACGACGATCGTTATGACCGCTCCGAGGATCACGGCGAGAATGGGGTTCTTGAACACAGTCATAAGACTTATGAAAGACGGCTTATCGGCCAGAGGCGCAACGGCGCCGCTCATCAGCTTCATGCCGAACATCAGGATCGCGAAACCTATAAAAACCGAACCGATGTCGCGGCGCTTCGGCTTTTTCGACATCATCATAAGGACAATGCCGGCAAGAGCGAAAAGCAGAGAAAAGTTTTCGGGCTTCAGCATATTTACGAAGATATTTCCGGACTCCAGCCCGACGAGCGATAGTATCCACGCGGTTATAGTCGTGCCGATATTTGTGCCCATGATAATGGGTACGGCCTGGCTGAAGCCCATGATACCTGAGTTTACAAGACCTACGAGCATGACGGTCACCGTGGTCGACGACTGCAGAGCGATCGTTATCCCCGCGCCGAAGGCGAGCCCTTTTATACTGTCGGAGGTCAACTTCTTTATTATCTGTTCAAGACTTCCTCCGGCCATCTTCTCCAGGCCCGTCGATAATACGTGCATGCCGTACAGGAAAAATGCGATCCCTCCGGCAAGCGTCAGTACAGAAAAAACGTCCAAATCGTTCCCTCCAGTGTTTCGTCCCGGCAGCGCGTACCCTGCCTGACGTTTGCGGATCAACTCTCCGCAGGTTCTGAAATTAAGCGAAAAAAGTATCGTTTCGGCGAAATCTGCCGCATCCCGCTACACAGCTTATATTGAAGTTGCGTTCGTGTCAACAAAGAACGCCGGGAACGGCGGCCCGCGCTCGAAGTTCTGTATAATCGCCGCATTTACCTTGACACGGAATGTTGAAAAATAGTATAATACACGATAATCTGTCGGAAATCCGGAACCGGGGCAGCCCGGTTTTTGGAACCGCGGGTATATCACGGCGGACAGGGAGTCAACATAAGGTGGGTGGCTCCTTTTTTATAAAGACCGCGCGGCGCGCTGGGCGTGAGCCGCCGGGATTTTTGATAAATGCGGCGCCTCACGGCTCATGCCGGACGGTGAAGGAAGAGAAGTGGCGTTATGTTTTTTGACGAACTGCGCAATTATGACCGTGAAGTCTGGGAGATCTGTTCCAGGGAACTGACAAGGCAGCGGGAGAATATTGAGCTCATAGCCTCGGAGAATATCGTCTCAAAGGCGGTGCTCCTTGCTGCTTCGGGCGTTTTGACGAATAAATACGCCGAAGGGACTATCGCACACCGCTATTACGGGGGCTGCAACAACGCCGACGCGATCGAGGATCTGGCCGTCAAACGCGCGAAGGCTCTATTCGGCGCCGAACACGTGAACGTTCAGCCGCACAGCGGGGCAAACGCGAATATGGCGGCTTTTTACGCCCTGCTTGAGCCGGGCGACACGTATCTGGGGATGTCGCTGTCCGAGGGGGGCCATCTCTCGCACGGTTCACCGGTCAACATCTCGGGTAAATATTTTAATGCCGTCTCTTACGGGCTTCTCAGCGGCACCGAAACTATCGATTACGACGAGGTGCGCGACCTGGCCCGCCGGTACAGGCCGAAGATCATCGTGGCCGGCGCCAGCGCCTATCCCAGGACGATAGACTTCGAACTGTTCAGGCAGATCGCCGATGAGACGGGCGCCGTTTTGCTCGTGGACATGGCCCACATAGCCGGGCTTGTGGCGGCGGGAGTACATCCCAGCCCCGTCCCATGGGCGGACGTCGTCACGACGACTACTCATAAAACGCTGCGCGGACCCCGCGGCGGCATGATACTGTGCAGACAGGAGTACGCAAAAAGGATAGACAAGGCAGTATTCCCCGGCACGCAGGGCGGGCCTCTGATGCACATCATAGCCGCAAAGGCAGTCGCTCTGGGGGAGGCGATGACAGAGGACTTCGCCGAGTACCAGCGCCGGACTGTCCGCAATGCGCGGTATCTGGGACAAGAGCTTGTCCGCCGGGGGTTCCGACTTGTCTCCGGCGGTACGGACAACCATCTAATGCTCGTAGATCTGCGCAACTTCGCTCTGACGGGCAGAGATTTCGAAAGAAATCTTGACGAGGTGCATATAACCCTGAATAAAAACGCCATCCCCGACGATCCGCAGAAGGCGTTTGTAACGAGCGGCGTCAGGATAGGCACACCCAGCGTGACGACAAGAGGCTTCAGGGAAGAGGAAATGGGCCAGATAGCTCAGATGCTCTACGACGCGGCCTCCGACTTTGAGGGGCAGAAAACCTCGGTCACGGAGCGCGTGAGGGCCCTGTGCGAAAAGTATCCGCTGTACGAGGAGTGAACACTCAAGGCAGGGCGCCCGGACGGGATGGGCTCCGGGGGACCGGCGCTGATATGCAGGCGTCCTGCCGTACGCGGGATGCCTGCGGTTTTTTCCGGCTGAACAGGCGGTATCAGCCGGGAGCGCCGAAGAGTAAAGACGAGAACAAATGTGTTGACACAGAGCTTGGGCGATAGTAGTATTTGAAAAATATACGCAGATGAAAAGGAGTATTATCATGGCCGGAATCGGTAAGAGCGGACAGATGCGTGAAGGGCTGACATTTGATGACGTGCTGCTTATACCCGCCGAGAGCAGCGTAGTGCCGGCTGATATCGATCTGACCACAAAACTTACAAAGACTATAACCTTGAACATCCCGCTTGTGAGCTCGGCCATGGACACGGTCACAGAGTACCGCATGGCCATTGCCATCTCCCGCGAGGGAGGCATCGGGATCATCCACAAGAATATGACGATCGAGGAGCAGGCCGAACACATTGACAGAGTAAAACGTTCGGAAAACGGCGTTATCACCAACCCGTTCTACCTGTCCCCCCACAACACGCTCTGGGAGGCCGACGCTCTTATGAGCAAGTATCGCATCTCCGGTGTGCCGATATGCGAAAACGGCCGCCTCGTCGGCATAATCACAAACCGCGACATGAAGTTTGAAGACAATTTTGAACGCCCCATATATGAGGTCATGACGAAAGAGAACCTCGTTACGGCGCGCGAGGGGATAACGATACCCGAGGCGAAGGAGATACTGCGCAGGCACAAGATCGAAAAGCTCCCGATTGTGGATGACAATTTCGCGCTCAAAGGGCTTATCACGATAAAAGATATCGAAAAGGCCGTCATGTACCCCAACTCCTCGCGCGACTCAAAAGGAAGGCTGCTCGTCGGCGCCGCCATAGGCGTAACGTCGGACGTCCTCGACAGGGCGGGAGAGATGCTTAAAGCGAACGCGGACGTCCTTGTGCTGGATTCCGCGCACGGCCACTCGCGCAATATTATCGAGTGCCTGAAAAAAATCAAAAAAGCGTATCCCGACAGCATGATCATCGCCGGGAACGTGGCGACAGCGGAGGGCACAAAAGCCCTCATCGAGGCGGGCGCCGACTGCGTCAAGGTCGGCATCGGCCCCGGCTCCATATGCACGACGCGCGTCGTAGCCGGTATCGGCGTGCCCCAGATCACAGCCGTGATGGAGTCCGCGGAGATGGCCGACAGGTACGGCATACCGATAATCGCCGACGGAGGGATCAAGTACTCGGGAGATATAACAAAGGCCATAGCAGCCGGCGCGTCCTGCGTCATGCTCGGTTCGCTCCTCGCCGGCTGCGAGGAGAGCCCCGGGGAGACAGAGGTATATCAGGGCAGACAGTTTAAGGTCTACCGCGGTATGGGCTCCGTGGCGGCGATGTCGAAGGGCAGCAGCGACCGCTACTTCCAGGAGGGAAACGGCAAGCTCGTGCCTGAGGGCGTTGAAGGCCGCGTGCCCTACAAGGGGGCGCTGGGCGACACGGTGTTCCAGCTCATGGGGGGGCTGCGCTCAGGCATGGGGTATTGCGGAGCCGAAAACATCAGGGCTCTCCAGGAGCGTGCCGAGTTCATGCGCATAACGAGCGCCGGTCTCCGCGAGAGCCACCCGCACGACATATATATCACGCGCGAGGCTCCGAACTACACCGCAAACCCGCAATAAACGATCAACAGACTATTTAAAAATGGGACCGGTGTAAAGCCGGTCCCATTTTTACGTGTCAAAGAACGATTCTTGAAATTTTGCCGCGCGGCGAAAGAACTATGCTCGCAATACTCTGCTTTTTTACTATATTATATTGTATTCTCGGCTGCGGCCGGGATCAGAGCTTTTTGCCGCACGCGTGTGCAGGCGAGCCTGCAGAACTGCCGCGCATGACCGAGGACCAGAAGCCGTAGCCGCCCGAGACGTTGACGCAGTCAAATCCGTGCTGAGCAAGTATACGGCAGGCGATATAGCTGCGCAGAGCCGTCTGGCAGTTTACATATATCCTCTTTGAACGGTCCAGTTCGCCGAGACGGCCCCGAAGTTCGTCCAGAGGGATGTTGACGGCGCCGTCGATATTGCCTTCCGAGAACTCGTCCTCGTCGCGCACGTCCAGAAACACACAGTCGGCGGGCCGGTGCCTGAAGGCCGGATCGTGCCAGTGGCATTGCCTTACTTTGCCCGTCATAAGGTTTTCGATGACACAGCCCGCCACGTTGACGGGGTCTTTCGCCGAAGAGTAAGGGGGCGCGTACGCAAGGTCGAGAGCGGCGAGGTCGGAACCCGTCATGCCGGCGCGTATCGCCGTCGCGAGAACGTCGATGCGTTTGTCGACGCCCTCGAAACCCGTGATCTGCGCGCCCAGGATCACACCGGAATCGGGTCGGAACAGCACTTTCATCGTCATGTTTTTCGCCCCGGGAAAATACGTCGCGTGGGAGGGGGGGCCTATGACGATCTTGTCGTATTTTATGCCCGCATCTGCGGCTGCCCTCTCGTTCAGACCGGTCGCCGCGAAGGACATATCGAACAGCTTGAGTATGGTGGTGCTCTGTGAGCCGGTGTAGGAGCTGTTGATGCCGCAGATGTTGTCGGCTGCGATGCGGCCCTGTCTGTTCGCGGGGCCCGCCAGCGAAACGACGGTCTTCAGGCCTGAGACGGAATGCACCACCTCGACGGCGTCTCCGACAGCGTATATGTCCTTATTTGAGGTGCGCATATGCTCGTCAACGACTATTGAGCCCTTCATGCCGAGCCGGAGGCCGGCGGAGACGGCGAGAGAGGAGTCGGGCACGACGCCGAGCCCCAGGACGACAAAATCGGATGCGATCGGTTCCGAACCGCCAACGAAGGTCTTGATGCCGTTTTCCGTCTCCTCGAAACCGGAGACGGGGCTGCCCAGGATAAGGCGTACGCCTCGGCCGCGCAGCAGAGCGTGCGCCGAGCACGCCATATCCGCGTCAAGCGGCAGCAGGACCTGGTCCGCCATCTCGACGAGGGTCGTTTCGACACCGGATCCCGAGAGGTTTTCCACCATCTCGAGCCCTATGAAACCGCCGCCCGCTACGACCGCTCTGCGCGGTTTATGGGTGTCAATGAACCTGCGGAGCCTGAGGGTGTCCTCCACGTTTCGCAGAACGAATATCCTTTTGCCGTCTATGCCCGCGATGTCCGGCCTGACGGGCTTTGCGCCGGGGGAGAGGATCAGCTTGTCGTAAGGTTCTTCATACTCCCTGCCGTCCCGCAGGCTCCGCACAAGAACGACCTTTTTTTCGACGTCGATCCCGAGTGCCTCGGAATGAACCCTTACTTCAACGTTGAAGCGGTTCCGGAAGCTCTCGGGAGTCTGGAGAGTCAGCTCGGATTCGTCCTCTATCACGCCTCCGATGTAATACGGCAGGCCGCAGTTTGCGTACGACATATATCCCGTGCGCTCTATAACGACGATCCGGGCGCTCTCGTCAAGCCTCCGGAGCCTTGCCGCGGCTGACGCGCCGCCCGCCACGGCCCCGATGATGACAACTTTCATTTGATATCCGATATCCTTTCTTTCCCCGCGCCGGAACAAGCCCGGGGGCGTATCAGGCGCGGGGCTGCTTTTGTGCTTAGATACTCAACGTATTATAACCGCGCCCGTGGAAGGGGTCAAGCCGCGGGTGCGGGCAAAGCGCATCCCGGGGTATCCTGACCGCCGGGTCCGTTCAAGGGCGGCGCGGCGCCTATCAAATCTTTACATTTTGCACTCGCTGTGATAAGATGGGCAAAAATCTCTGAGACCAACGGGGGGCTGAGTATGTCCGAACTGCTCGATAAAGCGCGGGAGGTAAAAGAGGCGGCGGCTGTGCTGGCGCAGCTCGACGCCGGGGAAAAAAACAGCGCTCTATACCGTATAGCGGAAGCGCTGCGGGAGAATACCGACCCGATAATAGAGGCAAACTCAATGGACACGGAGCTCGGCAGGCGGGCCGGGATGAGCGCTTCGCTGCTCGACCGCCTGACCCTGAACGAGGCCCGCATCATGGATATCGCCGCGGGCGTTGAGAAAGTTGCGGAGCTTCACGACCCGATCGGCGAGGTCATAGAAGAGTTTGAGCGCCCGAACGGGATGATCATAACAAAAGTGCGCGTGCCTCTGGGCGTTATCGGCCTTATATATGAAGCGCGGCCGAACGTGACCGTCGATTCCGCCGCCCTGTCACTGAAGGCGGGCAGCGGGGTCATCCTGCGCGGCAGCGATTCCGCGATAAATTCAAACAAGAAGCTGGTGGAGGTCATAAGGGCGGCTCTTTCCGGAACAGCCGTCCCGCCCGGCTGTGTCACCCTGATTGAGACGGGGGGTCACGGCGTCGTAGACGAGATGATGAATCTGACGCAGTATCTTGACGTGCTTATCCCAAGAGGAGGGGCGGCGCTCATATCGCGCGTCGTCAACAATTCACGGGTCCCCGTACTGGAGACGGGAAGCGGCAACTGCCACGTCTATTTCCACCGGGACGCCGACCCCGAAATGGCAGAGAACATAATCGTAAACGCGAAAGTGCAGCGCCCCTCGGTGTGCAACGCCGCCGAGACGCTGCTTGTGCACCGGGATTTTCTGCCCCGGGTGGGGCCCGCCCTGCAGGCGCTGAAGGACAGGGGCGTGACTATACACGGCGACGACGCAATACGCGAAATATTCCCCGAAGCCCTCCCGGCGACGGAGGAGGACTACGCGACCGAATATCTGTCGCTCGACATCGCAGTGAAGACCGTCGATTCACTCGAGGGTGCGATAGAGCACATATCCGGGTACGGAACGAAACACACGGAGTGCATCGTCACGCAGGACGCCGCTGCGGCACAGAAATTCCTGAACGAAGTCGACGCCGCCTGTGTCAACCACAACGTCTCCACGCGCTTCACCGACGGGTTTGAGTTCGGTTTCGGAGCCGAGATAGGGATCTCCACTCAGAAGATGCACGCACGCGGGCCGATGGGACTCAGGGAGATCACGTCATATAAATATCTTGTGCGCGGGAACGGGCAGGTCAGGGGCTGAAAGAAGAGAGATGGCAAAGTACGACATAGAACTCGTCGGGAAAATCGGCTCGATGGCGCTTATCCGCGACGATAAACACGACATAGACTACAATGTCTTCAGCAGGATCGGGCGGGATCTCGTGCCGGGCATGATATGGGTCAGTTCCGGAGCGGTCGAGATCGGAAGGCTCGACTATATAAAAAGGACGGGTATGGAGCTCGAAGGCGACAAGAGCGCCGTTATGACCGACTACTCCTCCCAGGGGCAGGCCATACTTATGGAGGAGTACAGGCGTTTCATCCCGGCGCAGTACTCCGTGCGGCAGCTGCTCGTTGAACATACGCACTTCAACGACGAGTCCAAGAGGGAACATATCCGCGCATTCCTGCTCCGATGCCCCGGCCAGGGGGCGATACCTATCGTCAACTACAACGACACGGTAAGCTTTGAAGAGAACAGGCGCTGGGAGCTCAGCAAGCTGCGCTCGAACGGGCTCCCGAAAGTCGTGGAGTGCATAGACAACGACGAGACGGCCTCCGTGATATGCACTCTCGTCCATTCGAAGCTGCTGCTCATACTCACGTCCGCGGACGGGATATATCTCGATCCGGCCGACCCCTCCACGCTCGTCGAGCGGGTGGAGGGCAAAGACCCCGAAGAGGTCGTCGAGGCGATCAGCGAGCTCCAGAAGCACTGCGAAGGTTCGAGCCGGGAAGGGGCGGGCGGCGCGCGCTCCAAGCTGGAGTTCATAAAAGCGCCCGTACGCCAGGGGACCACGGTGATCATTTCCAACGGCAACTTCAGCATAAAGGATGCTCTTGAGGGCCGCTGCCGAAGGACGGTTTTTCAGGTCAGATAAAACTATTCATCTGGCGGGGCGAAACTAATTCGCCCCGCCCGCCTTTTCGTGCCGGAAAGTCCGCGAACGCGGTTTTCCGGTTTTTTGCGCCCCGACAGGGGAGCCCGGGCCCGGCAGCAGCCGCTCTGCTGCGCCGCGCGAATACGGTTTACCGGCAAGCCATGCAGTACCCGGCTGAGCTGAGCCGTGAACAAAACGGTTCCTGAGGCCATATATTATCGCAGGGAACAATTTCTCCCATACTTACATATCAGGTGGTTTCATATGGATCGCGGCCGGTTTCCGCTGAATCAGCTGCCCGTGGGGCAGAAAGCGTACGTCAAGGAGCTGACGTCGCGCGGCGCCGCCAGAAGGCGGATGCTCGATCTGGGCTTAATCGGCGGTACCGAGATAGAATCATTATACAGGAGCCCTTCGGGCGACCCCGTTGCATATCTGATAAGAGGTGCGGTGATAGCTCTAAGGTCCGATATGTCGGAGAACATACTTGTCAG
>JAAYAR010000140.1 GCA_012719235.1 Clostridiales bacterium | reverse complement strand
CCCCGCTCCCATTTGGAGACAGCGCGCTGCGTCACTTCCGCACCGTGACGCGTCAAAAAATCGGCTGTCTGGATCTGGGAGAGGCCTTTCTCCCGGCGAAGCTCCCGAAGCTTGTCGCTTATTGCCATATCCCGCCTCCTTCTTGTTCATCCGTCCGGGACCGCTCTCATGCACCGGCCCGGAGGTGCCGGCCTTTTTTCGGGCCGTGAATCCTTTTATGCCCGCCCGCATACAGTATAATATACGCATACTGCTTTTACAAGTATTTATTTTAAAACTTTCTCTTATTTAGAGTATTATTTATCTTGTATTCTCTTAATAAGCGTATTACAATAGCGGTGTGAGAGGTGACCGCCGCCGTGGAGCGCACAATACTGCATATCGACATAAACGGCTGCTACGCCAATATCGAGTGCCTGCACAGGCCCGAGATACGCGACAAACCTGTCGCCGTCGGAGGAGACGTGGAGGCTCGCCACGGCATAATCCTGGCCAAGAACGAACACGCGAAAAAGTTCCGCATCAAGACCGGCGAAGCCATCTGGCAGGCAAAACAAAAATGCCCCGATCTCATCGTCATCCCCCCCCACTTTGACCTTTATCTTCGTTTTTCCCGTCTTGCCCGGGCGATATACTCCGATTACTCTGACCGGGTAGAACCCTTCGGGCTTGACGAGGCGTGGGTGGATGTGACCGGAAACACAGCCCTCACAGGTACCGGTGAGGCGCTTGCCCATGAAATACGCAAACGCGTCCGCTTTGAGCTCGGCATCACGGTCTCGATCGGCGTGTCGTACAACAAGATATTTGCCAAGCTCGGCAGCGATTACAAAAAGCCGGACGCCGTGACCGTGTTCACGAAAGAAAACTACCGCGATGTTGTCTGGCCCCTTCCGGTCTCCGACCTCCTGTATGTGGGCCGCGCCACCGAGCGCAAGCTGAGATATTACGGCATCTATACCATAGGCCAGCTGGCGCAGACTAGCCCGAGAACTCTTCACGGCTGGTTCGGCAAGGTGGGGCTGATCCTTCACATGTTCGCAAACGGCGAAGACGCCTCACCCGTCGCGCACACGGGCGACGAGTCTGTTATAAAAAGCATCGGAAACTCCACAACGACGCCGCGGGATCTTGAAAATGAAGAGGACGCAAAAATCATCTGTTACATGCTCTGTGAAAGTGTCGCCGAGCGCATGCGGGAGAGCGGCTTCCTGGCGCGCACGGTACAGATCACTCTGCGCGACAAGGACCTGTTTTCGTTCGAACGGCAGATGAAACTTGAAACGCCGACCTGTCTCGCTTCTCAGCTGCACAAGGCGGCGATGGAACTTTTAAGAGCCAATTACGGATGGCAAAAGCCGCTTCGCTCGATCGGTGTGCGCGCGGCCGACCTGATGAGCGCCGGATCGCCGGTGCAGTTTACGATGTTTGAAGACCCGGCAAAGATCGCGAAGCTTGAACGGCTTGAGCGTACGGTGGACGACATACGGCGCAGATTCGGGCATTACTCGATCGTCCGCGCGGTGACGACTTCGGATAAGACGCTTACAAACATCAACCCCAAGGACGACCATACCATCCACCCCGTGGGATATTTTAAACCCGCGTGAGATCTGACTATCTTTGAAAGGAACAGCCTTCAATGTCAAACGAAAAGGTCTACGTCGGCGTAAAAGCCCGGTTTGAACCGGACGGGCGGCTTCTGCCCCTGTCCGTCACATGGGAAAACGGGCGCGAGTATGAAATAGACCGCGTTTTAAGCGTCTGCAGAGCGGCGAGCCTCAAAGCGGGCGGCGCCGGGGTGCGCTATACCGTGCGCATCGGCGGGAAGGAGACATATCTTTTTCTTGAGGAGGATAAGTGGTTTGTAGAGCGCCGCATACCCGGCGAAACCATAAAAAGGGGGAGCTGAAGATCGCTCCGTCCCTAAAGACCGCTATGCTTTTTTCCGTCCCTTCCGCTTTGAGAGATATAATGCCGCGACGGTCAGTATGAGGGATGCCCCCATTAAAACGGAGGGTATCCTCAGATCATAGCCTGCCCCCTTCAGATAATTCCGGTAACACATAAAAGTGGCTGCCTGCGTCAGCAGTGCCGCCGGCAGAAGCTTAAAGTCGACCCACACGAGTGCGATCGACAGCGCTTCCGCCATAAAGTAGTAGCGCTCGTGCATGTGGGGGAGTAAAAACGGCACCCCTATGCAAAACGCGAGCGCGTAAAGGCAGAGCGTCTTCTTACTCATTGCGCTCCGGCGTGCCGCAGCCGGTACTAAAAGCGCCGCGCAGAAAAGCGCCGCCGCAATGATCCCGAAGGTTGAGGCTGTGTCTACATCCGCCGAGCCGAAAAACCCGAACACAGACGGGGCATTAAGGTTCAGGTAATCCGAATAGGTCTCCAGCTGGTCGACGTACACGTTCAGGATCTCACCGAGCGGCTTTCCGAGCAGTACGGCGGGCAGTATCGTCACAAAATACGCCGCCGGGAAAACGGGCAGCCACCTGAATTTCAAGCGGCCTGTCAGGAGCAGCAGCGCCCAGAACGGCATAATAAAAACGGTCTGAAGCTTAAAAGAAACGGCGATCCCCAGCATGGCCAGGGACGTCGGCACGCGATCCTCTATCGCGAAATAAAGAGCTCCCAGGGCAAATGCGGCGTATATGCTGTCGCACTGGCCCCAGTAAGCGCCGTTCGTCACTACCGTAGGCAAAAAGAGCACCGAAAAGAACGCGGCCGAACGATAGGCCGCGGAGCTCTTCATCGCTCCGGCTATCTTCATAGCGTAAAAAGCGGCCACGAAATCAAACGCGATACTCAGGAGCTTGATCAGGAACAGGTCGGACAGGGGCGAGTATGAGAACAGGGCCAGAAAATAAAGATACGTGACGTTGTAGTCGCCGACCGAGCCCGCTATACCGCGAAACCCGTTATTTTCCCGAAAATACTGCATCCATTTGGACAGAAAGGTCCTGTAATCCCAGCTGATCCGGTCTATGAACGCCAGTCGAACGCAAACGGCGACAGCGCACAGCGCCGCAAGCCATATCAGGCCCTCGGAGCGCTTTGACGCGCCCGAGGAAAGCATGAAACCAAACACGAAAACCGCCGCTGTGAGCCCTCCCGCCAGGAGTTTCTGCCATACTCCGGAGAACAGGTCACTGCGAATAATGAAAGCGGCGCAGCAGCCGCAGGCCAGGAGCAGCACCAGAGCACCGATCACCGCAGCGCCCCTCGTTTTTCGCATACAGTCCCTCTTTTCTTCTTTCGTATCGTCTTTTATTCAAAAGTCAACAGAGGGGCGGTGCGGCAAACACAATCGCTGCATATTGCCGCACCGCCCGAAAAGCCGGAAGTGGACGCTATAAAGATAACTCCGTACGGCGGATCAGATCGTTTTGCCCGTCTTTGTGAAGCTCAACAAAATACGCCGAGAATCCCGCTACGCGGACTATGAGATTCTGATATGAGACGGGGTCCTTCTGCGCTGCGCGCATCGTATCCGCGCTGATAACGTTGATTTGCATTTCCATGCCGCCGAGGAGGAAATACGTCTGGATGAGCGAGATCAGCTTCCGGACTCCCTCTTCGTTGATCACAGCGCTCGGATGAAATTTCATATTGAGGAGCGTGCCGTTCGGGAAAGCTTTCTGCTCAATTTTTGAAACGGAACTCAGGACTGCCGTAGGCCCGTTTTTGTCCATCTGCTGAACGGGAGATATCCCGTCCGCGAGGGGCTCTCCTCTGACGCGTCCGTCGGGTGTCGCGTCGGTCATCTTTCCGAAGATGACGTTCGTCGTAACGGGGTACAACCCGGCGCTGAATCGGCCGCGCGGGCCGGTGATGGAGTTTACGGTCGTAGCGAACAGGTCCGCCGCCCACTTCGCGTACTGGTCGCAGTAATCGTCGGCATTGCCGTAGTGCGGGGCGTCGTTTATGATCGTCTGCCGCAGGTCCTCATATCCTACCCAGTTTGCACTGAGGGCCTCCCAGAGCTCGCGGGCAGTGCACAGCTTTTTGTCATAGACCATGTATTTCGTAATGCCGAGACAGTCGGCGATATTCCCTATCGCGATGCCCGCCATCCCGGTTGAGTTATACTTTGCTCCACCGTACATTACGTCCATGCCTTTTTCCATGCAGCCCTCCATCGTGGCAGACACCACAGGCAGCGGCAGTACCTCGCGGGCGACATATTCGAAAGAGTTGATGCAGTTGGCGTGCCAGCGTATGAACAGCTTCATCTGCTCGGCTGTCGCGTTGAGCACCTCGTCAAACGTCTCCATTTCGTACAGGTAACCTGTCTGGGCGCCGACTCTGGTGCTTTTGCCCGGCTCGCCTTTACGGTTGGGCATTCTGTTGTATCCGTCGTTTATCGCCAGCATAAAGGCGTTCGCCAGATTCAGATAGCTCTCGGTACCGGTACCCCCGCAGGCCGGCCATTCGGTCCCGCATCCGGCAGGCTCAACGCAGCCGATCAGGCAGTAGTCGCGGGCGTCCTCGAGCGAGAGACCCCGGCTCATGAGCGCCGGGATTATGACATCGTCGTTTTCGAAGGTCGGTACCCCGCCGGCGAGCTTTGACGTCTCGATAGCGGCCTCCCAGAGCTCCTTCGGCGTACCCTTGTGGATGCGCAGCGACTGCGGAGGATCATGCAGAAGCAGACGCCCCGAGGACTGAAGCATCATGAAAGTGACCGGATTCGTGGCGTCCGTGCCGTCCGGTTTGACGCCGCCCAGCGTCATGAGCATACCGCATGTATAGCCGGGGTTTGACATTGTCGCTCCGTAAGACCAGGGCTTATTCATTTCGGCTACCTTGAGATAGAACAGGTCCAGAAGCTCCTGCGCGCGCTCATGGGTCAGGGTGCCGGCGGCTATGTCCGCTTCATAATACTCGCCGAGATACTGGTCGATGCGCCCGAAGCTGATGCCGTGCATGTTAGCGTCCAGGCAAAGTGCCGTCTGATAGAGGTACAGGCACTGCAGGGCGTCCTGGAAATTGCGGCAGGGATTTACCATGATCCAGTTCAGGCAATCCGCCATTTCCGCGAGCTCCTTTTTGCGCTCGGGGTCAGTCTCTTTTGCGCACAACTCCTCGGCGAGAGCGGCATAGCGTTTCGTAAGAGTGATTATGCCCTCGCAGACTATCGCGATAGCGCGGTAGAAGTTGTACTTCTCTATCGACGTGCCGTATATGCCGGATTCCTCGAGAGTCCGCACGTGTTCAAGCGCTTCTTCCCTGATAGCCGCGAAACCTTTTTTTATGGCCCGCCTGTAGTTTGTGCAGAAATGGCCGACAGGTGAGGCTGCCTGCCCCTTCACGTCGAACATGGTTATGCCGTTTCCGGCGTGCTCAAAATAACCGTCGGGTATATAGGCGTCGCATTTTGCGCTCATACACTCTTTAAGCCAGAAGTCGCCGGTTTTCAGGATATAATCCCTGTCCTCGTCGGATATGATATAAGGGTCGATATCTCGCGTCGAGATAAACCCGCTTGCGACCTCCTCAAGAAGCCAATCGATAGAGTTCTCGGGATACAGGGCGCAGGCTCTGTAAACAGAAGATTGCGCTCCGACAATGACCTCGCCTTCGTCGATACGGACCGGTATGTGCTCGCAAATGTTCCTGAAATTTTTCGCCCGTTTTAATATACCTGTCAACTCGGGGTGTGCCATATAGAATTCGGTGATAAGTCTGTACCGGGCCGTGCATATGCGCGGCTTTGTTGTACGGTACTTTTCACGCATTTTCGCCACCCGCGGTGTAATCGGACTTAGCTTATACATGATTTATGCCTCCTTTGGGATGTCATTACGATAAACTCCTGTACTTTTCCCGTAAACCGGGAATATGAAGCGAAGGTCATATACTGTCGCATCGATGCTGCTTGCCGCAACTGTATCCCGCAAAGGAAACTAAGCGCTCGCAGGACAGGGTCCGCGCTCCGTCTGTCATTGTAATGCAAAACGAATGAATGTACGGTGACATGGTTACACAGACGCCCCGTTGTTATAACAAATATACCGCTATCAATATATTATAGCAAACTTTGCGGCGTTTTGAAAGCCCGTAAAGCTTTTTTGGAACCGGAATATTAGCGTCCGGCGGCAAAAGCGAAAATGAAACCTGCCTCTTTGAAGAAGGATCCGGTCCTGTCTTCACCGGCTCGGTCCCGAAAGTGTTCACTCCACCACGATCTCCTGCACCCACTTTGCCCAGTAGTAGCCGGTCAAGCCGGGAAAAACCGCCCGCAAGGGAAAGCCGTGGAGCACAGGCAGAGTCTCATCCTCCAATTCGTAGGCCAGGAAGTTCCCGGGGGCAGCCGCTTCCTCCAGGCTCAGCGTTGTCTTATAGCCGTCGGCACTCCTGATTATGATCTTGCCGGCGTCGGACTGAACGCCTGCCATATCGAGGAGCTCCTTGAGAGATACCCCCGACCAGGTCGCGGTATCGGTAAAATACCCCTCGCACTCAAGTACCGCGGTAGCCGTCATCTCAGGCAAAAGGAGCAGCTCGTCGTAGGTCAGGCTCAGCTCGTTATCCACCTTTCCGTTTATATTGAGTCGAAAGGTTTTTATATCGACCACCGTCGGCGTCCCTGTCATATGCAGGCCGGTCTCCGGATCGACCTCGAGATATCCCGGCACAACGGCCGGCATGGTCGGTTGAACGACGGACCCGGAGGGGCCGGGTTCATCGTTCGTCCGGGCAGTTCCCGGGGCGCAGGCGCACAGCCCTATCCCGATAAGAGCAGCCAGCGCCGCTCTCATTGTCAGCATCCCCAGCCTTCGAATTGCCGGCCAAGGAAATAATACCATTTTCCGCAACATTTTCTACCCCTTCCATGCCCGGCTTAAGTCTGCCGCTGCACATGCATTCAATTTCTGTATATATTGTATCAATTTCGGCGCCGGAGAGTATTATATTTCTGTGAATTTTTACGAAGATCCGCTCCGGAATAAGACTGATGTCAAAACCGGTAAAGCGTTTTCGGGCAGCCGGGCACGGGAGCGCCGTTGTAATAAGTCTGTCAGAATATAATAAAGATCCGAACCGAGCGCCAGGCAGGCCTGCCTGTTGTTCTCGGTTCGGATCTTTATGTTTGGTGCCGCTGACCGGACTCGAACCGGTACGCCGTTGCCGGCGGGAGATTTTAAGTCTCCGGTGTCTGCCAATTCCACCACAGCGACATATATCAACCTGCGGGATCATCGGGCTGGCAGCGACATACAAACGCTCGCCCGGAACACTTG
>JAAYAR010000139.1 GCA_012719235.1 Clostridiales bacterium | reverse complement strand
TGACTTTCGACGCTCACAGCCAAACACAAAAACAGCCCAAAAAGCCTGCAAATACGGCGTTTTCGGGCATAAAAATGTCGCAGAGAACGAATACAAGTATTGTATCAATTCTCTGCGACATAGTTGGCGGAGAAGGAGGGATTTGAACCCTCGCGGCGCTTTCACGCCCTACTCCCTTAGCAGGGGAGCCTCTTCGGCCACTTGAGTACTTCTCCACAAGATTGCGCATTGCGTATTATAGCGCATGTTAATGGCAGATGCAAGCGGAAAATAATTTTCGCGGTCATATCTCCGAAAGCCGGGATCGTTTGTACTGCATTACGATAATATTCGACTAATTTACCATTGCGGCGGGTTCGCCGCGTGGTTTATACTTACTGTGGTCAAGTATTGCATTGGATCCCGAATCTCGTGATGCAGATCGCTCCGGGGCGGGCTTATTTAGTGTGCGCTACGAAAGGAATGAGCATATGATGGAAAAACATCTAGGACAGGATGTCCCGAAACTGGGGTTTGGCCTTATGCGCCTTCCCATGATCGAAGGCAAGATCGATATTGAGCAAGTGAAGACAATGGTCGACATGTTTCTTGAAAAAGGGTTCACTTATTTCGACACGGCTTACGGCTACGCAAACGGTGAATCCGAAAAGGCCGCAAAGATCGCTCTGGTCGACCGCTATCCGCGCGATAGTTTCTTTCTTGCAACAAAGCTCCCCGCATGGGCGGGGCCCAAGACGGCGGAGGAAGCCCGGCAGATGTTCTATACCTCGCTCGAGCGCACGGGCGCGGGCTATTTTGACTATTACCTGCTCCATAATGTGGGGGAATCGAGGACGGCTTATTTCGATAAATACGACATCTGGGAGTTCCTGAAAGAGCGCAAAGCCGAAGGTCTTATAAAGCATCTGGGCTTTTCGTTCCACGATAAAGCGGACGTGCTCGAGAGCGTTCTGACCGCTCACCCGGACATGGAGTTTGTCCAGCTTCAGATAAACTATGCCGACTGGGATAACCCGTCGATCGAGTCAAGAAAGTGTTATGAAGTCGCAAGAAAACACGGTAAACCCGTCATAATTATGGAGCCCGTCAAGGGCGGTATTCTGGCCTCCCCGCCTCCATCCGTCACAAAGATCCTGAGCGACGCAGACCCTTCCGCATCCCCGGCCTCCTGGGGCATTCGGTTCGCGGCCTCGCTTGAAGGAGTGATCACGGTGCTGAGCGGAATGTCGAATATCGAGCAGATGGCCGATAACCTGTCATATATGAAACCTTTCAGGCCGCTCAGCGAAACTGAACAGGAAACTATAAAAAAGGCACAGACGGCACTTGACGCGATACCGTCCATACCCTGCACAGCTTGTTCCTACTGCACCCCCGGCTGCCCCAAAGACATCGCGATACCCGGTATATTCAAAGCGATGAACACGCTGCTTATCTTTGACAACCTGCAATCCGCCAGGTTCTCGTACGTTTTCGCCACAAAGATCCTCGAGCACAATCCGGCTTCCGAGTGCATAGAATGCGGCCAGTGCGAAGAGGTCTGCCCTCAGCACATCCGTATTATCGATGAACTGAAACGATCCGCAGCGGCTCTGGAATAGAACCTCAATTAAATAAAAACCGGGCGTGCCGCAAACAGATGCATTTGCGGCACGCTTTTTATACCATATAAGCCGTTTTTCGGTTATCCCTCGGAGAATACGCCCTTTTCCATCCGAAGGTAATTCTCGTACCGCGCTCTTGCCTGCACCGCCGCCTCGCTGAAGAGCTCTTTCGCGTTCTCCGGGAACGTACGCTTAAGGGAGGAGTATCTCACCTCTCCGTCAAGAAAGTCCTCGAAAGGAAGCGTGGGCGCCTTGGAGTCGAGCATGAAGGGCCTGTCCGGGTTGCGCGGGTCATACCTGTACAGATGCCAGTAGCCGGAATCGACCGCGCGCGCCATCTCCTGCTGGGCCGTATCCATGCCGCGGGCTATGCCGTGCGCCGTACATGGGGTGTAACCGATGACAAGCGACGGTCCCGGGAACGAATCGGCCTCCAGCAGCGCCCGGATCAGCTGTGCCGGGTCGGCGCCCATGGCCACCTGAGCCACGTATACGTTGCCGTATGTCATCATCATTCTGCCGAGATCTTTCTTCCCGGTCTTTTTGCCTGAGGACTGGAACTGCGCGACAGCCCCGAGCGGAGTGGCCTTTGAGGACTGGCCTCCTGTGTTGGAATAGACCTCGGTATCTATTACGAAGACATTCACGTCTTCGCCCGTGGAAAACACGTGATCAAGCCCGCCGAAACCTATGTCGTACGCCCAGCCGTCGCCGCCGTACATCCATATGGTCTTGCGCGCCAGTTGGTCCGAGCGCTCGAGAATGAGCTTCGACAGTTCGGCAGCCTCGCCTTCAAGATCGCTCTGTTTCAGCGCCGCGATCAGCTCGTCCGATGCCGTTCTTGACAGAGCGCTCGAATCATATGACTCGAGCCAGTACACGGCGGCTTTTCCAACCCTGCTCTGCTCCCCCACAAGCGTGAGCAGCCTCTGTATACGCTGCTTCGCCAACGAGCGCTGCTGGTTCACGGCAAGGCTCATCCCGAGGCTGAACTCGGCATTGTCCTCAAAGAGAGAGTTAGACCACGCGGGGCCGCGGCCCTGCTTGTTTTTCGTATAGGGGATGCAGGGCATTGCGGCGCTCCATGCCTGTGAGCAGCCTGTACCGTTTGCCCAGTACACACGGTCGCCGAAGAGCTGCGTGAGCAGTTTTGCGTAGGGAGTTTCCCCGCAGCCCGCGCAAGCGCCGGAAAACTCCAGCAGAGGCTGCCTGAACTGGCTCCCCTTCACCGTTGATATCGGGAACACATCCTTCTCTCGCAGGCCGAGGCCGTACTCCCAGGAATCCTTGTCCCATTTGATTTCGCCCGCGGGACGCATCCGGACCGCTCCGCCCTTTGCCGGGCAGGTCTGCGCACAGCAGCCGCAGCCGGTACAGTCAGGTGCGCTTATTTGTATGGAATACATAAGACCCTTAGCCGCCGCACCCTTAGCCGGGCACATTATAAACCCCTCCGGCGCTCTTTCGGCTTCGTCGCTGTCAAGCAGATACGGGCGGATCACCCCGTGCGGGCAAACAAGGGAGCACCTGTTGCACTGAATACAGGCCTTCTCATCCCACACAGGCACTTGCGATGCTATGCCGCGCTTTTCATAGGCCGAGCTCCCCAGCGGCATCGTGCCGTTTTCGTAGCCTATGAACGTGCTCACGGGCAGTTCGTCACCGAGCAGAGCATTCTCGGGGATCAGGATATCGCGCACAAAAGGCGGATAGTCTTCCGGTTCCGGTGCCGGATCTTCCGGACAGTATGCCCAGTCCTCCGGCACAGTGACTTTCGTCAGAGCGTCCATCCCCCTGTCCACGGCAGCCAGATTTTTCTCAACGATCTCGTCACCTTTTGACGAGTATGTCGATACGATCGCGTCCTTCATGTACTTTACGGCTTTTTCCGGAGGTATGATCCCTATCAATTTGAAAAACGCCGCCTGCAGCACCATATTTGCGCGCCCTCTCAGGCCAAGGTCGTCTGCGATCTTGTTCGCGTCTATAGTATAAAAACTTATGTTCTTCTTAGCGATCTCCCTTTTGACGGCCGGGGGGATCATCCGGCCGAGTTCGCTCTCGGGCCAGTCACAGTTGAGCAAGAATGTACCGCCGGGGCGAAGTTCCGAAAGCATATCGTATTTTCCGATGAACGACTTGTGGTGACACGCAACGAAGTCCGCCTCTTTGACCAGATAAGTCGACATTATGGGCTCGGGACCGAATCTGAGATGCGACCTGGTGATGCCGAACGACTTCTTTGTGTCGTATTCAAAATATCCCTGCGTGTACAGATCGGTGTTCTCGGCAATTATCTTTATCGAATTCTTGTTTGCCCCCACCGTGCCGTCTGAGCCGAGGCCCCAGAGCTTGCAGCTGACTGTTCCCGCGGGGGAGGTATTGAGGGGCGATCCGACCGGAAGCGAGCGAAACGTGACGTCATCGATGATACCGATCGTAAAACCGTTCTTCGGGTGATCTTTTTTCAACTCATCAAATACGGCCTTGATCTGGGCGGGATCCGTGTCTTTTGACGAGAGGCCGTATCGTCCTCCGAAGATCTCGGGTCTCGTTACGGTATGTGAGAAAGCTGTGCAGACGTCTTCGTATACCGGCTCTCCGAGAGCGCCCGCCTCTTTGCAGCGGTCCAGCACGGCTATCCGCTTCACGCCTTCCGGCAGCGCCTTCAGGAAATGCCCGATGCTGAACGGGCGGTAAAGGTGGATCTGCAGGAACCCCACCTTCTCCCCGCGTGCGCACAGGTAGTCGGTAACTTCGCGAATGGTTCCGCTGACGGAACCCATAGCTATTATCACGCGCTCCGCCCCGGGATCCCCGTAGTAATTGAAAAGGCCGTAATCGCGCCCCGTCAGATCTCTTATCTTGTTCAGATACCCCTCAACTATTGAAGGCAGCTCTTCATAGAAACGGTTGTTGGCCTCTCTGAACTGGAAATATACGTCCGGGTTTTGAACGGTGTTGCGAAGTGTCGGATGTTCCGGGTTGAGAGCCTCGCTGCGAAACGCTTCGACCTCCCCCCGGTCAAGCAGGGTGTCAAAATCCTTATAGTCTATACAGTCGATCTTCTGTATCTCGTGTGAAGTGCGGAAGCCCTCAAAGAAGTGCAGGAACGGAATACGGGCTTTGAGAGCGGAGAGGTGAGCGACCCCCGCAAGATCCATTACCTCCTGAACGCTTCCCGAACTCAACATCGCGAACCCGGTGCCCCGGCATGCCATGACGTCCGACTGATCGCCGAAGATCGACATGGCATGCGTGCCTACCGTCCGCGACGCCACATGGATCACGGCCGGCAGTTTGGATCCAGCGATCCTGTACATTACCGGGATCATCAGCAGCAGTCCCTGAGAAGAGGTGAACGTCGCGGCGAGGCACCCGGCCTCCAGCGCACCGTGCACAGCTCCGATAGCTCCCGCCTCGGACTGCATCTCGATAAGTCTGACAGGCTGTCCGAACAGATTCTTTTTTCCCCGGGCCGACCACTCGTCGGTCTTCTCTGCCATCGGGGAGGACGGCGTGATCGGGTATATGGCCGCGATCTCCGTAAAAGCGTAAGCAGCGTAAGCAGCGGCCTCGTTGCCGTCCATCGGAACGTAATTCTTCTTCTCCATACTCTGTATCTCCTCAGGCGTTAATGTGCAGAGCCCTGTGATTGACGGAGTAGAGAGCAGCTTTTCCTTCACTGAAAATGTAGCCCAGGACGCGGTCCACGCTCTCCATAGAGACTACGCCTGTCCCATTGACGACCGCGCCCAGCATGACCATGTTTGCCGACTTCTCGATCCCCAGCTCGGCTGCCCGGTCGTTGGCGGGAACATTGACGATAACAATATCGTCCCTGGTCGGGCTTTCCGCGATCAACGAGGAATTAATGAACAGCGTGCCGCCCGGGGTCAGCATACTCTCGAACCTGATAAGCGAGGGCTTATTCATAACGACGAGAATGTCGGTTTCGCTGATGAGGGGGCAGCTGATCGTCTTGTCCGAGATAATGACGGTGCAGTTGGCGGTACCGCCGCGCATTTCGGGCCCGTATGACGGCATAAACGTTACTTCCCTGCCCTCGAGCATCGCTGCTTTGGCGATCATCTGACCCATCAGCAGTATGCCCTGCCCGCCGGAACCGGCAAAAAACATGCGGGTCTTCATATCAGAACTCCTCCGGCTTCCTAAAATTCCCCAAGGGGTAGTACGGTATCATTTCTTCCTTTATGAATTCCATCGCTTCATACGGTGCTCTGCCCCAGTTTGTGGGACAGCTTGAAAGGAACTCGACAAAAGAGAAACCGAGGCCGTTCTTTTGAACTTCAAAAGCTTTCATGACCGCCTTTTTTGCTTTTCGCACGTTGCCCGGAGAATTGAGCGCCACGCGCTCAACGAACACCGCGCCGTCGATAGTGGCAAGCAATTCACACATCCGCAGCGGCGAACCGTTTGATTCTTTCGTCCTGCCGTTGATGGCGGTTGTCGCCCTCTGCCCGAGAAGCGTGGTCGGGGCCATCTGCCCTCCGGTCATTCCGTATATTGCGTTGTTGATAAAGAAAGTTGTGACTTTCTCTCCGCGGTGAGCGGCATGAATGATCTCTCCGACGCCGATAGAGGCGAGGTCGCCGTCCCCCTGGTAAGTGAAGACGACCTTGTCCGGGTGGACACGGCGGATGCCCGACGCGACAGCGGGCGCTCTTCCGTGGGCGGATTCGCACATATCTATGTTCATATACTGGTGCGCCACGATGCTGCACCCTATGGGCGATACGGCGATAGTATTATCCAGCTCGCCGAGCTCTTCCAGACACTCCATGATGAGCCGGTGCGCTACTCCGTGCGTGCAGCCCGGACAATAGCTTGTGTCGACGGGGAGCATACCTCTGGTTATGGCGAAGACCTGTTTCATTTATTTGACCTATCCTTTCGCTGCGATCTTATGCACATGGTTTTCAGCCGCGCAGGCTCAATCAAGCGCTTTAAGCTGTTTGATCGCCCGGTCCGCGATCTCAACGGGCGTAGGAACAACTCCGCCTGTTCTGTTTATCAATCCGACAGGCACTCTGCCGCATACAGCCGCTTTTACATCCGTCAGGAGCTGGCCCATGCTGAGCTCAACGGAAACGACAAGCCTTGTCTTGTCACTGATGCGGGCAAATGCATCGAAAGGAAAGGGCCAAAGCGTCACGGGGCGGATCATACCGGCTTTGTAACCCCGCTCGGCCAGAATATCCATAGTTTCGGCAACAAGGCGTGCCACTGTTCCGAATGCCACGAAAACGATCTCGGGATCCGGCTCTCCGTACGTTTCATACCGTACCAGTTCTTTTTCCATCCGGTCGTATTTTTCAAACAGACGGTGAATATGCGCTTCCAGCACGTCAGGCTGAAGCCTGAGCGATTTGATCACGTTTCGTTCGGATCTCGGTCCTTTGCCCGTGATCGCCCACGGTTTGTTTGCTCTTATCTCCTCATACGTCGCCATACGCTTCGCTTCAGGCAGTGAGACCGGTTCCATCATTTGCCCCAACATTCCGTCTGCAAGGATCATGACCGGGTTTTGATATTTGTCCGCGATCTCGAACGCGCCGTAAATCATGTCTATGGCCTCCTGTATCGAAGCCGGCGCGAATACGGGCACGTGGTAGTCACCGTTGCCGCCGCCGCGGGTCGCCTGGAAGTAGTCGGCCTGTCCCGGCTGGATCCCGCCCACGCCGGGGCCTCCGCGCGAAACGTTCAGCATCACTACGGGAACTTCAGACGAGCACATAAAGCTGATCCCTTCCTGCATAAGGGCCACACCGGGTGACGACGTGGAAATAAAAACGCTGCCTCCGGCCGCGGCCGCTCCGTAGGCCATATTTACGGCCGCCAGCTCGCTCTCGGCCTGTATAAAGCTGCCGCCGGCCTTTTCAAGCTCATGCGACATATATTCGGGGATCTCGTTCTGCGGAGTGATGGGGTAACCGAAATAAAACCCCGCGCCGCCGCGGATAGCAGCCTCCGCAAAGGCTTCGTTGCCTTTCATCAATACTTTTTCCATAATATCAGTCCTCCGACCATACGGTTATGGCGCAATCCGGGCACATCATAGCGCAGCTCAAACAGCCGATACAGCCTTCTTTGAGCTGTGAGGCAGGGTGATATCCTTTGCTGTTTGTGTGGCCTTCGTCAATACCGATGATCTCCTTCGGGCAAAAATGTATGCACAGTTCGCAGCCTTTACATTTTTCCGCGTCTATGACAACTTTGAAAACCGCCATATGCTCTCAGTCCTTTCCGTTCCGTATGCAGCAGCAATAATGTCTAAATAAAAACACGGCCCTGCCGCAGCGAGGCCGCATAAGCACTCAACTTTTCTTATAAATATACAAAGTATTTTGCTGTATGTCAAGGTTATTTAAGATGTTGCAATGAGTTTGTTACAAAGATCATGTGCGCAGAGATATATGCTGACGTTCTTCCGCATATTTCGTTCTGACTGTCCGATGCAAGATCGATGAACATACAAAAAAGACACTATTCTCGGATAGTGTCTCAGATTTTCAGGAAAGCAGTATATCGGCCACAGCACTTTCGCAGTACGGCGTAAATTTCAAAAATCGCGTTGCGCGCGTGACCGATTATTGAAATTTGTTCGATATCAAGTCATCAGGCGACATGTGCGTCCGATGACTTACCTTTCGGGCCGCCTCAGCGGCGAGGTCTTTCCCCGGTCCGTTTCAAAGAACGCTTGTTCTTTGAAACGCCCGGGATACACGGCGCTTCCTTATTTTCTACCGGCTTTTTCCCTGTCGATCATTTCATGCAGAATACACAGTGCGTCATACAGCCCGCCTATCCTGTCGATAAGGCCTATCCTTACCGCTTCCTCACCGTAGACAATGCTGCCGATATCCGAAGCGAGCTCGTCCGTCTCAAGCATAAGTTCCTGATATTTTTCCCGTTTTATATTTGAGTGCGCGGTGACAAAGGAAATTATCCTGTCCTGGATCTTCTCGAAATAGTTGTAAGTCTGCCTCGCGCCTATTACAAGACCGTTTATCCTCACGGGATGTATCGTCATTGCGGCCGAAGGCACGATCAGAGAACATCGCGCCGCCACAGCCAGCGGGACCCCGATCGAATGACCGCCCCCCAGCACGAGAGATACGGTCGGCTTATGCATACTGGCGATAAGTTCGGCAATACCCAGCCCGGCCTCGACGTCCCCCCCTACCGTGTTCAGCATTACCAGCAGGCCCTCTATCTCATCGCTCTCTTCGATCGCAGCGAGCATCGGCATCACATGTTCGTACTTCGTAGCTTTGCTTCGCTCGTCAGCTATCTGATGGCCCTCGATCTGTCCTACGATCGTCAGACAATGGATCGGGCTTTTGCCCGCTTTGGAAAGGCGGATCTCCCCGTCGGGCTGTTTTACTTCGCTCTGCTTGTCGGAATCCATACCAGACCCCCCATCGTTTCCGGCCCCCGTGCGCTCTTTACGGATCGGCGCCATACGGCGTGGCCGTTTTTCCAGTATGTCCGGATCCCTGCCCGATTATTCCCAGTCTTCAACAACATCCGCAAGAGTGACGGGCGTCACACTGCACCGGGCGAGCGCTTTAAGAAGGCTGAATATCTTGTCCATACTGCACGTAATGCAGCAGCACTGCGCCTGGGTAAGTATACCGTTTCTCACCTGTTCGACGCGTACCCCGTAGCATTCAAACGCGATACGGCTTGCCCCTATGACCTCTTCGACCACAAGAAAATACTTCAAGCTGATTTGATCACCACTTTCACTGATAACGCTGCGGCTATCCGTTTCAATTGACCTCACGCCTGCTCCTCCTTGTCAGATGCTTTAGTTTGTGTACATTATCGCCGAGGAGGCGCGGACTTTTCCAGAAAAAGCGTTCGACTCAATGCGTGACTTTATGGCGAATTTCGACAACAGCTCTCAATCGCATACCAGATTTACCGGCTTTTTTTGGACGAACACTGATATTCTGTGTCCGCCCAAAATTTAAAGCCGATTTTTGTTTATATTTCTAACAAAGCTGTACTGCCTCTGTACAGAAACGCTTTGACCCGGTTGACCGCTTATTAGTAGCCTGCTCGGGAAAGCATTATTGCGGTCCCGTAGTATTTCCGTTAATTCCGCAGCAAACCCTGAGCGTGCACAGGATATTCTCAAGTATTTCGTTCTGCCTGCAAAGGACGCAAAGTATCTTTCTCAACAGCTCGACTTCACAGTCGTTCCTCTCGTCGGGCTTGCTGCGGTGTACATTCATCACGACATCGTCGAGCAAAGCGTCCGCACGGTCATTTCTGCCGCACCCGCAATTTGGTCTACTCATGCGCGTACCATTCCTTTCTGTTGGGTTCCGTACCATATTATTCTCCGGCGGGAAGTTTCGTGCCGTGCGGCTCAACTTCGCCGGACTCCCCGGAAAGCTTTCGGCAGCGCAAAAAAACGGGCCGGGTCGCTCCCCTTTACGGTTTGCGCTCAGCCCGCATTCTGTATGGCTCAGTGGACCTTTTTCGGGTCCGCGATGCTTGAATATCCCTGCAAAAGTGCCCGGGGGATCTGGCGTTCGAGTTCATCGTTCGTCCAGAACTCAGGCGAAAACTTCACAACGCTGTGCTTGATCCCCGGATCCGAATACAGCCCTATTGAATTTCCCGTGACGCTGAATATGCTGCCGGATATCCTTGAAGCCGAATCCGTGCACAGCCAGGTCAAAAACGGGGCTATGGCTTCAGGGGGCGGCGAATTTGCTACGGAAGGAGCGACAAAGCCTTTTGCAAAGAGTCTGCTGTTGTCCTCAAGGGAGGCAGCCGCTTCCAGATCAACGGACGCGCGGGTCCCGGCAAACGGATCAAAAGCGTTACATGTAATGTTGTAGGGGAACAGCTCGATCGCTACCGCGCGCGTAAGTCCCACAACGCCCGCGTTCGCAGCGCAGTATTCGGGATGCAATATCCAGTCCCCCATGAAGGCCCGTGAAGTGCAGTTGATGATTCTGCCCCATTTCTGTTCCATCATGTAAGGCGCCGCAAAGTGGATAACGTTGAAATAACCTTTCGGTTTGACGGTGTTTACGCGATCCCAAACTTCCTCGGTGATGTCGCATACCGAACCGAAGCCGAAAGCACCCGCCACGTTAGCGACGATATCGATCCTGCCGAACGTTTTGACTGCGTGCTCGACAAGGGCTCTTGCTTCATCAAACTTTCCGATGTCGGCATAAAACGGGCTTGCTGTTCCGCCCTCTTCAATGATTTTTGCGGCGGTCGTCTCAGCGTTGCCTGTCAGCTCGTCGTACATCGCATCCAGTTTCGCACGTTTTTCTTCAGGCAGCGAAGCATACTGTTCATCGCTGATCTGTTTGTTGCTTGACCTTTTGTTTGAGCGGTTATTTGTGACAACACAGGCGCCCTCCGCGCCGAACTTCAAAGCGAGCGCCCTGCCGATCCCTTGTCCGGAACCGGTTACGATAGCAACCTTGCCCTGCAACAGCTTTGCCATAATCTGCTCCTTTCTTACGCAGTATCAAGTAAGGTTCATGTTATCATTTTTTTAGCGGCATTTCAAACAAATTATGTACGTATGCTTACATTTCGCCGGGGCGGCGAGGTCTGCCAAGTGCAGCGGGCGGGGAGAGAACTCTCCCCCCGCTGCGCTTACATCACAGAGCGGCTCCCCAGGTCGTCGACATATGAGCGCATCTCTTTTTTTGATCCGATCGTGTGCGTGCCGTCGATCACACGTTTCTTTTGCTCGGGATCCAGTCTGGAAAAATACTCCAAAGCCTTCTCGTTTTGTGCCAGCGCCATTCCGAATCCAAGCGGAATACCGGCATCAAATAGTCCGTCCATCACTTTACGGCTCCTTTCTGCCATGCTGCAAAACCAGCGTTTGCGTACATACCGCCGCGGCGGGACATGCGCTCAGACTTATGCCGTGGGACCGGTTCCGCGTTGATGCCGGTATATTATATGGAGTTTTCAGCGGATAATTCACTGCGTGCGGCAGTTGCTAAAAGAGATGATAAGGACTATTATACTTTTATGAACCGAGGTGACACGATTGAATAAGATCGGCGGGCTCAGCCCCGAAAAGATCGACCTGTTTGAAAATTATCCCATCTCAAAGGCGGTTTTAAAGCTCGCGCTGCCGACGATCGTCGGGCAGCTTGTGGCAATGATCTACAATCTTGCGGATACATATTTCGTCGGTCAGCTGAACGACCCGAATCAGGTGGCTGCTGTTTCACTCTGCTTTCCCGCGGCTATGACTATGACGGCTCTGTCGAATTTCTTCGGTATAGGGGGCGGAAGCCTTTTCTCACGCTGCCTGGGCAGCAGGGAATACGACAAGGCCCGTAAATCCGGTTCCTTTTGCTTCTATTCAATGATTGCCGCCGCCCTGGTCTATAGTATCGTTTTTCTTCTTTTCATGAACCCGATCCTGCGGCTGCTCGGCGCTTCGGACGCTACGATCGGTTATTGCCGGCAATACGTGTTTTGGATTGTCGTCGTCGGCGCTCTGCCATCCATGTTGAGCGTAATGCTGGGCAGCTTTGTACGGGCGGAAGGCGCGTCGAAGCAGGCCAGTATCGGAGTTACGATCGGCGGTGTGATAAACATTATACTTGACCCTGTCTTTATCTTTCCTTTCGGACTGAATATGCAGCTTGAAGGCGCCGCAATCGCTACCATGATATCCAACTGCGCCGGTTTGGCGTACTTTCTGGTCTATATCAGGCGCAGCCGGAGCAAGACATTGATAAGTCTTTCTCCCCGCGATTTCACAACGAAGGGCGGCATCGCTTCCGGCGTTGCGAAAACGGGCCTGCCCGCGCTGATACAGTCAATGCTGCCGGTAGTCTCCAACACCATGCTGCACAATTTTGTCGCCGCTTATGACGACTTTGCGATAGCGGCCATCGGCATTGTAAAAAAAATCGACGTCTTCGCAATGAACGTGACTTTCGGCATGTCGCAGGGCGTATTGCCGCTGCTGGCATACAACTACGCTTCAGGAAACTTCGAGCGGCTGCGCAAAGCCCGGAAATTCGCTTTTGTCTGTTCAGTCGCGTTCTGTCTGGTATGCATCGCCGTGTTTCAGAGCTTTCCCGAACAGGCGGTCAGTATTTTTATCAAAGACGCTAAAACGATCGGATACGGAACCGCCTTTCTGCGCATTCAGAGCCTATCCACACCTTTCATGGCGATAAATTTTATGACGGTATCGACATTCCAGGCCACGGGGCATACAAAGCAGACGCTGATCATGACGCTGCTCAGAAAAGGCCTGCCCGACATACCTCTTTTGTTTCTGATGGACGCTCTGATACCGCTATACGGTCTTATGTGGATCCAGCCTATACTCGACGGCTCCGCTTCCGTCGTCGCTTTCATATTGTTCGCGAAATTCACGCGTTCAATGAAAGAGGTACGGGCGAAATCCCGGGACGGTGACCGTTTACGTGAGAGCATGTGAGGACGCGGCCGCATATTTCGTCATAACGCGAACTCCTCAAAAAACCTCCTTACGAATTGAGCGCCTCGAAAAGGCCGAATACCTTTCCGGGGCGCGTTTTGCTTTTTCTTATATTTCTTATATATGTTACGACCACACCGAAAAAAGAGCTTCCCCGGATCCTGACGGCTCTGCCCGGGGCAGATCCGGCAAGCTGCCGATCAGCCGTCAAGACCTGATGCCCGGATGTCTTCTATGAGTCCCCGCAGTCCCTCCTCGAAATTAACGCCCAGCCTCCGATCCGTCCCTGCTCTTGCCGTGCGGCCGATGCTCCCGACAGTGAAACGCAGCGCGATATCCACAGCCCTTTCCAGGGACAGGCCGCTGACTGCGGCCGCCGTCAGGGCGCTTGAAAACACGTCGCCGGTACCGTAAAAAATACCGTCGATCTTGCGGTCCATGAAATAGCTTACCGCTTTTTTGCCGGCGTCGTAACATGCCGCCCCAAATTCTCCCTGCGAAAAATAGACACCTTTGAGCACCACCTGCCGCGGTCCCAGCTGCGAAAGACGCCCGAGGATCTCTTCAACATATGAGACCTTATACGGCCCTTCCTCATAGCTCAGACCCAGCATCAGTGCCGCTTCCGTCATGTTCGGTACGATAACATCGGCCTGTGAGCACAGCTCCGCCATACCGGCGGGAAAATCCGCGGTAAATCCGGAGTAGAGCGAGCCGTTATCCCCCATGACAGGATCCACGATAACGATCCCGCTCCGGGAGCGAAATTCTCCGATGATTTCGCCGACAATATCAAGCTGTCTGAAAGAACCGAGGTAACCGGTATAGATCGCGTCAAAGCTCAGCCCGAGTGATCTCCAGTGCCCGATGATAGGACGCATGTCGTCGGTCAGATCCCTGAACGTATACCCTGTAAAACCGCCCGTGTGCGTTGAGAGCACGGCCGTCGGAAGCACTGTCGTTTCGATTCCCGCAGCCGAAATGACCGGCAGAGCGACAGTGAGCGAACATCTGCCTAAACAGGATATATCATGGATAGCTAAAACTCTCTTTTGTCCTGACAAAATAAAACCCCCGATACGACTTTTGCAGCCCCGACGAACAGGCCGGATCGCAAAAAGCTCCGCCGCGGGCCTCCGGCCCCCGAGAGGGCCCGCACGGCTCATATATACTACTCCGAGCGCGCATGGTTCGTCAAGCTGCGCGGCCCGGCATTTGTCATGAGCCGAACTCGTTTTTTCTTGATTTGATCACTTTGTTAAAGTATAATATTTAAGTAAATACTGGAAATGAGAGATGATATGAAGGCAAAAAGCGCAGCTCCGAAGAGAAACTCCAGCATTGATATGACAAAAGGCCGGCCCATCAGCCTTATACTCAAGTACTCCGTACCTCTTTTGCTCGGCAACATAATGCAGCAGCTTTACTTTATTGTTGACAGCTGGGTCGTGGGCAACTTTGCGCCGAACGGCGACCTGGCGCTCGCTGCCGTCGGTAACGGTACGCCTATCAATTACCTTGTTTCGGGGTTGTTTATGGGCCTCGCGGGCGGTGTGACCGTAGTCATAGCTCAACTTTTCGGCGCCGGCAATTCTGCGGACATCCGGAAGGCGGCCAACACCATATACGCGCTGGTGCTGCCGATAGGGATCGGATTTGCGGCTTTGTGCGTTCTTGTTCTGCCCCTGCTTCTGAAGATCATGGGTATCCCCGAAGAGATACAGCGTGAGACATACGTTTTTACCGTGATATGCATGTCGGGGCTCATCGGTCCCCTCGGCTATAATATAAACGCGGGGATCATGCAGGGTATGGGTGATACCAAAACCCCTCTGATCCTGCTCATATGCTCTACAGTCATAAACATGGCGCTTGTTCTGCTGAACGTTATCGCCTTTGAGTGGGGAGTTGCCGGCGTAGCCGTCGCCACGATATCCGCTCAGTTCATCTCCTGGGTCGCCGGCATTTTTCTTATCAACCGGCGTTACGGAAATATATTGAAAATTTCGCCTTTCCGGTTCAAAATATCGGGATCGCTCCTGAGGGAGATACTCCGTATCGGTATACCTACTGCCATTCAGATGATGAGCGTATCACTCGGCAATCTGCTGATGCAGCGTATAATCAATTCAAACGGCGTCTTTTTCGCCGGCGGAGCCAGCTGCGCGCACAGGATCGATTCCTTCGTGGTCATGCCTTCTATGACGTTCAGCAACGCCGTAACAACATTTGTCGGGCAGAACCTGGGTGCGGGTCGTCTTGACCGAATTAAAGGCGGCATAAGGGCTGCCCTTGCCTGCGGTATCACGGCTGCCCTGTTGATCGGCAGTCTCACGTATGTTTTCGCCGAAGATCTGATCGGTATTTTTAACGGCAACCCGGAGATCATCAAGTCGGGCTCCGATTATCTGAAGCTGCTCATGCCCTTCTACACGATTTTAACGCTGATGTTCGTATACAGCGGCATAATGCGCGGTATGGGCAAAGTGCTGATAACGATGGTCGCCCAGATCTCGGGACAGGCCGTGCTTCGTGTCATCGTAGGAACGATCCTTAACAAATTGTACGGCGGCGCCACGATCTACTACGCATTTGTTGTCGGTTGGATTGTCGGCGCGGGTATCGTTATGGTATATTATCATTTCGGGAGCTGGAAAAAGAGCATCAACAGATATGCCCTGCCGCAGCCCGAATAACTTCGTATATCAATACAGATAGAAATAGAATCATAGAAAGGATGCCATCCATATGCCCATTTATGATCCTGCCGAAGTAATGCCCCGCGAGGAACTTACAAAACTGCAGTCAGAGCGCCTGGTAAATACGGTCAAAAGAGTATATGAAAATGTTGCGCCCTACAGAGAAAAGATGGATATCGCGGGCGTCCGGCCAGAAGATATCCGCAGTATCGAAGACATAGTAAAACTCCCCTTCACGAGCAAAACCGACTTGCGCGACAACTATCCTTACGGTCTGTTTGCCGTTCCTTTGAAAGACGTAGTGCGTGTCCACGCCTCCTCGGGCACGACCGGGAAGCAGATCGTCGTCGGATACACGCGCGAAGACCTCAAACTGTGGGGCAACGTTATGGCACGCACGCTCAGCGCCGGCGGCATTACGAGCGAGGACATCGGCCAGTGCAGTTACGGCTACGGGTTGTTCACCGGCGGCCTCGGAGGAAATATCGGCTGTGAAACGATCGGATGCGTGACGATCCCCGCATCAACAGGCAACACATCCCGCCAGGTCACTATACTTCAGGATTTTATGCCGACGTTCATCCTCTGTACTCCTTCATATGCCCTTACTCTTGCCGAATATATTGAAGAGAACAATATCCCCCTTGAAAATCTGCATTTAAAAGTCGGGTTTTTCGGCGCGGAACCCTGGACGGAGGGTATGCGCGCTGCGATCGAGCGCAGGCTGAACCTGGAGGCTTATGATATATACGGTCTGTCCGAGGTTATCGGTCCCGGCGTAGGTTATGAATGCTCCTGCCACAACGGGCTGCATATATCCGAGGACCATTTTTACCTCGAGATAGTTGACCCCGATACGGGCGAGGTGCTTCCGGACGGAGAAATGGGCGAGGTAGTCTTCACGTGCCTGACAAAGCAGGCGCTGCCTTTCATCCGCTACAGAACACATGACATCGGCGCTAAGATCCCCGGCGATTGCCCGTGCGGCCGCACTCTGGTGCGTCTTTCCAAGCTTGCGGGCCGCAGCGACGATATGCTGATCATTCGCGGCGTAAACGTTTTCCCGACTCAGATTGAGGACGTGCTGACGAAGATCGACGGTATCGCCCCCCACTATCAGGTGATCGTCGACCGCAAGGACAACAAGGATTCCCTCACCGTATTGACAGAACTGAATGCGGATAAATTTACGGACGAGGTCAAAAAGCTTGAGGAACTGCACGAACTGATCCGCATCCGGCTCGAGTCCACTCTCGGAATAGGAGTCAGGGTCAAACTGATGGCGCCCAAGAGCCTGCAGCGCTCCGAAGGCAAGGCGGTCCACGTGATCGACAACAGGAAATACGATTGAGGCAGGTAAGCGCATCAGCGCTTATCCGGAACTTTTCCGTTTGAAAGAAAGGAATGGTAACAAATAATGTTTATAAATCAGCTGTCCGTCTTTCTTGAAAACCGCCCGGGCTCTTTGCGGGAGATAACCGGCGTTCTTAAGGACGCGAAAATAGATATCCGCGCTCTGTCGTTAGCGGATACGAAGGACTACGGCATTGTCAGGCTCATAGTATCCGATACGGACGCTGCGCGCGAAGCGCTGAAAGCGAGCGGCAAAGCGTTTACAGTGACACCCGTGATCGCGGTCGAACTGGAAGACCGCCCCGGTTCGTTCCATGACCTGCTCGAAGTGATGGCAAAAGCCGAAATATCTGTCGAGTACGCCTATGCGTTTCTTTCCCGGAAGAGCGGCAAGGCCGAAGTAGTTATCCGTGTCGAGGACGGTCAAGGTGCAGTTGAAGCCCTGAAGGCATCAGGTTTTACGCTTATCGGTTAGCTCTGTGTTCACAGGCTGCGGCCGGGCACAGCGTTCGATCCAAAAGGATTTGCGTCTTACTAAAACATTGATACGCCGCATATCGGGCAGGAGGCCGCCCACAGATTGGGTGACCTCCTGCCCGATCTAAATATGATCCCCGTTAACCTCAAGCGGTCAGGATCCCCTCGTGCCTGAGCAGAAAAGCTTTTTTGTCGACTCCTCCCGCATATCCGGTCAGACTGCCGTCTGAACCTATGACCCGGTGGCAGGGAATAATGATCGAAATGGGGTTGTGCCCGACAGCGCCCCCGACCGCTCTCGCACTCGTCTTTTTTCCTGTGCGCTCGGTGTAAGCAGCACAGAGGCCCCCGTATGTCGTCGTCTTTCCGTAAGGGATCTCGAGCAGGAGTTTCCATATCTCCTGCCGGAACTGCGTGCCCGCAGGTGCGAGCGGCGGCAGCCAGTCCGGTCTCTTGCCGGCAAAGTATTCTTCAAGCCAGCTCCTGGTGCGCTCAAGAGCGCGTGCCGTGCCGGCGACCGCGCCCTGAGGCAGGGTGTCGGCGAAATACTTCTGCCCCTCCAGCCATAATCCCGCAAGTCCGCTGTCGTCCCCGGCTATCATTACCGGACCTAAAGGGGAATCAAAACTCATTGTTACCATGTTCGGCCTCCGGCTGTTAAAATTGTACTTCGGCCCATGCCGGTGAAAAATCATCGATTTGAACAGGGGTTTTAAAACGCACTGTCCTGCCGCGTCCAAATTGCCCGATCCGGCTCACGCAGACAAATCCTGCGATATAAGACGTTTTATTGCCCCTATCGCGACTTCTATCGCGAGGGATGTGTCTCCGATCGCTGCGCGGTCGGAACCCGCGGCCTCATACTCCTGATTCCACAGAACGTGCAGCACGGTCCCGGCGCGCACGCCGATGGCCGCGGAAACCGTGAAGATCGCGGCGGCCTCCATCTCGCTGGCTTTGACGCCGAGCCGTTTCCAGGAATCCCACCTGTTTAAAAGCTCATAGCCTACAGGGGATCTTTCGGGCGAGTGCTGACCGTAAAACGAGTCTTTGCTCTGCACAACACCCGTGTGCCATTTGACTTTCTGCTCTTTTGCCGCACAGACGAGCGCGGATGTTACGGTAAAATCGGCGGCCGCCGGATACTCAATGGGAGCATACTCCCTGCTCGTCCCCTCCTGACGGACTGCCGCTGTGGCGATCACAACGTCCCCTCCGCGCACATCCCGACTGATGCCGCCGCATGTGCCTACCCGCACAAACGTGTCCGCACCGAGCTGAGCAAGTTCCTCGACGGCTATTGCCGCCGAAGGTCCGCCTATACCGGTCGAGCACACGCTCACTTTCTGCCCGAGCAGTCTGCACGTCCACACACAGAACTCTCTGTTCTGCCCCACGAATCGCGGCTCGTCCATCTTTGACGCAATCATCTCACAGCGCCCCGGGTCCCCCGGGAGCAGGCAGTAGCGCCCCACGTCACCCCTTGCGCATTTCAGGTGAAACGCCACATCTTGATCTTGCATAATACGCCTCCTTGGTGATCCGCGGCATTATTCCATGCGCGTGCGTTTTCTTCATGATATCGCACAGAGAGTGTAATATCAAGTAAGGCTTCCCCGCGCGGGTCTGCTTTTGACCCGCAAACAACGTGCCGCGCCCGATGCTGACAAAACGGGCGCGGTCTATCGTTTCTCTGCCTGATCCGGAAACCGGGGCAGTATTCTTTATTCATAAAAAAGGCCGTCCAGAAACTCGAGCAGCTCCGCACAGTTGCCGGGCTGTGTGAACGCCGCATCCGCGTGGCCGCGGCCTTCGTACAGGCGCAGAGTACATCTGTCCTCTCCGCACACCTCCGCCACGCGCTTTGCGAGCATCACGCTGTGCTGATAAGGAACGATAGAGTCCTCGCGTCCGTGCTGCAGAAACAGCGGCGGTATGTCTTTGTGTACGTACGAGATCGGGCTTATCATGCGCAGGAGCGCTTTTGTCCGGGCGCCGAAGATCCGTTCGTATACAAGGCCTCTTCCGGAGTCAAATCGCGGCGGCGGGAGATTTGACTCCCGTCGCCATGCGCTCTCGTCCGCATCGAGCACAGCCGGGCCGTACATAGCGCAAACAGCCTGTACCTCGCTCGATACGCCTGCCCAGCCCAGGTGCTCGCCCTCATATTCCGGGTGATTCGCGGTGAAGCCTGTCATCATCGCGATATGGGCGCCCGCCGAGTCACCGACGATCACAAAGCGCTCCGGATCGAGCTTATACATTTCGGCGCATGCCCTGAGAAAGCGCACTGCCGTTTTTACGTCGTAAATAAATTCGGGAAACTGCGCACCGGGAACAAGCCTGTAATCTACAGACGAGACAGCCCATCCGCTCATGGTCGCATCGAAAACCGCGTCAAGCGCACATGCGCGCTTTGTGCCGAAAGACCACCCCCCGCCATGTACATAGATGATCAGAGGAAAGGGGCCCTCCCCCTCTTCCGGCAGATACAGATCGAGTTTATGCTCAGGAAGAGCGCCGAAGCTGACGTCCAGAAAACAGCGTTTTGACCTGCTCGTATCAAAATCGGGCGGCGGGCCGATCTCCATAACGCTCTTTGGCGGCATCTGCTCTTTATCCATACCGAACTCACTCCCGTAATATGTGATATGCGCTCAGGCAATACGATGACGAAACACCGGGGATATCCTGTTCAAGCGAACATCATTCCAACGGACCCGGAAGACGCTTCCGGGCAGTTCAGGCAGTCCTATCCATGGCCTGCTGCGCGGGGACCGCTTACATTTCCCCGTCGAAGATATGGACGGCATCGCCTGTGAGGTATACGTGGTTGTCAGACTCATCCCATTTGATGCTGAGCCGGCCGCCCCGCACGAGCACCGTGACGTCCCTGGCGCAGCGCCCGTTGAGTATGGACGCCACCACGGCGGCGCTTGCCCCCGTGCCGCTTGCCAGTGTCTCTCCCACGGCGCGCTCCCAGGTGCGCGTCTTGATCAGGTCCGGTGCGAGGATCTGAACAAATTCGGCGTTTGTTCGCTGAGGGAAAGCGGGGTGGTTTTCAAATTTCGGGCCGAGTTCCGTGAGCACGAGATAATCGATCTCGTCCATTATTACGACGGCGTGCGGGTTGCCGAGCGACACGCATGTGACCTCATACACTCCCCCCGAGATCCTGAGCGGACGTGAAACGACGCTCTCGCCTTCCAGCATTACCGGTATCAGATCAGGCCTGAGGGCAGGTTCCCCCATATCGACCGTCACCGACGCAATTTTGTCGCCCTCTTTGTGCAGCGTGAGTTCCTTGTTGCCGGAGAGCGTCTGCACGCATATATTCAGTTTATCGGTCAATCCCCGCTCGTAGACATACTTGCCCAGACACCTGATCCCGTTGCCGCACATCTGTGCCCTGGAACCGTCCGCATTATAAAAATCCATCCTGAAATCGGCTGTATCCGAAGGGCAGATCAGGATCAGACCGTCTCCGCCGACACCGAAATGCCTGTCGGAGAGCGTCTTTGCCAGCGCGGAAGGATTATCGACCTTTTCGCTGAAGCAGTCGATATAGATATAGTCGTTGCCGGCCCCCTGCATCTTTGAAAAACGCATAATTGATCCTCCTTTATGCGGCTGCCTGAGCTCTACCGCCGCAGATACTATATTACCATACGCCGCATTCGGATTCCACAGTTTTTTGCCGCAATCCGCCGTGCAGAAAGCTGTCGGCAGCCGTTTCGGGCTGCCGGGTTCTTTGATCGCCGGGTCCGCGGCGTTGACGAATCACGTCTCCTCTGCTATGCTCAAAGCTGCGCCGGGTTCCACAGGCAGCCGAGCTCTGCCTGTCATCACCGTTATGCGGCTGCATCAGGGTATATACCAAGGCGCGGATGCCAGCCGCCGCGTTTACGGTGAACTGCGGCCCGCCGATATCACCCCCGGACCCGGATCACCCCGAAAACAAAAAAGGAGAGGCAGAGCTTTGAAAAAATTCCGGACCCTATTGGACCTTTTTTTCACCTTTGCGAAGATCAGCGCCTTCACGTTCGGTGGAGGCTACGCGATGATATCGCTCATCGACCATGAGGTCGTTGAGAAACGACACTGGCTGGACGAGGAGGAGTTTATGAACCTCACCGTTATTGCGGAGTCGACGCCCGGGCCTATAGCGATAAACAGCGCAACATACGCAGGCTACAAATGCGCGGGAATCGTCGGTTCGGTCATCGCCACACTGGGAATGGTGATCCCTCCCTTCGTGATAATATACCTGATATCCACATTCTTTCGGGATATCCTGCAGATTAAAGCGGTGGCGAGCGCGTTCAAGGGCATCTCCGTCGCGGTTGCGATAGTCATCATCCGCGCCGGAGTAAAAATGGCGAGAAAGATCCTCGCCAAAAAGAGAATCAGAATCGCTCTGCCGGCCCTTGTCCTCTGCCTGGGTTTTGCGATCACGATGTCGGGTTATCTGGGCGGTTTTCACGTCTCCACGATCTGGCTGATCCTGGCTTCCGGCGCAGCCGGATTTGTGATATACGCCGTAAAGTCTTTTGCCGGCAGAAAGAGCAGGTGAGATCGGCGTGATTTTTCTTGAACTTTTTCTTGCTTTTTTTAAGATAGGCCTCTTTACTTTCGGCGGGGCGTACGGCGCTATCCCCATAATTCGTGAAACCGTTCTTACAAAAGGCTGGCTGACCGAAGGGATGTTCTCATACTTTCTCGGCGTTGCGGAATCCACGCCCGGGCCTATAATGGTCAACCTCGCAACGTACGTCGGCAGCGATCAGGCGGGGATTGCGGGCTCTGCCGTTGCTACGCTGGGGGTCATCCTGCCGTCGTTTATAATAATCCTGCTCATTGTAAGCCTTCTGAGGAGCTTTATTGAAAAGGATTCTGTCCAGGCTGTACTCAACCTCATAAAACCCTGTATTGCGGGAGTCATCCTGGCCGCAGGTACGTCTATGCTGCTGACCAATCTCATTGAAAGCGTCAAATCGCCGGACTTCAGTTATCAGGGCGCAATTATAGGCGCCATTGTTGTCGGAGTATCGATATTTTATAAGAAAGTGCGTAAAAAAGAGTCGTCGCCTATCCTGCTTATAGTTTTCGCGGCGGTTCTCGGGATCATATTCTACGGATATTGAATAAACCCGGATCCCCGATACCCGGATGCGTGCCGTGACCTCCGCAGGGCGGCCGGCGAGGCCCGTCCCGGGCGAAAACCGGTCTGAAACTCCGGATCCCCGGCATTAACAGAACGAAATCTCAAAGGCAGGCGGAGACATTGCCCCGCCTGCCTCGCTTTACGCGACGGCTGCTCAAGCAGCAGGACCTGTTCCGTTGCACATGAATATTTCCGTTCGCGGGACAGACACTAATAGGCGGCTCCGGGGCCCTGAGCCCCGGGTGCGGGAGGTGCGGCGCGCTGATCACGGTTTTTTTGCGCACGGTGATACTCTACGCCGTCATAATCCTGTCGCTCCGTTTTTTGGGGAAACGTCAGGTCGGCGAGCTCGAGCCCAGCGAACTCGTGGTCGCCGTTCTTATCTCGGAGCTGGCGGCTATACCTATCCAGGACAACCGCATACCGATCCTGGGGGGGGTAATCCCGATCGTCACACTTATCGCGCTCGAGCTGATCCTGTCGCAGCTTGCCGCGCTGTATCCGCGCGTCCATAAGCTGCTCTGCGGGACTCCCAGCATCGTGATCCGGAACGGCGCGATCGTTCAATCCGCATTGAAAAAGAACAGACTAAGCATTGATGAATTGATGGAAGAGCTTCGCAACAACGGGATTACCGATATCTCGGACGTGCGCTATGCGATCCTGGAAACCGGCGGTCAGCTGAGCGCAATTCTTCGGGCCGGCCGGCAGCCTGTGACTGCCGAAGACCTTGGCCTGCGGATCGAGGACAACGGCTTATACACGATCATTATCAATAATGGCCGGGTGATGTCGGAGAATCTCGCTATGCGGGGCCTCGACACGCTCTGGATGAACGAAGAATTGAAAAAACACGGCGCATCCTCTGCTGAAGACGTGTTCTTACTCAGCGTTGACGAGGCTATGAACGTTCATTTTTTTCTTAAAGAGAGCAAGAAGGCCGGTGGGCGTAAAAAATGACCATTTCTCACAATGGCCATTTCGAAAACGGGTAAGGAGCTGCATTTATTTGAAACAGATCATCGCCGGTATCGCCCTGCTTGCCGTTATCACGGTATTCTGCGCCGTTAACTCCTCTGTTTGCGGCAATATCGCAATAAAGACTCAATCCCTTCTCTTCGAGGCCCGCCGGACACCGGAGCGGACAGAGCGGATCAGAAAACTACAGGCGGCTCGCGAGGAATGGGAACAGCACTCGGCCTGGCTGAATATCGTAACAAGCCATGAAGCCGTGGAGGCGGTGAGCATTGCGCTTGCCAGACTGAGCAGCAGCGAAATGTCGGGAGACGACTCCGGGACCGATTCTAACCACGAGGAGCTTGTCATACTGCTTGATCACATATCTCACAGCTCGCGCCTGTCGATCGCAGAGCTGTTCTGACCGCGTTCGAGCGGGGCGGTCCCGCCGGAACACAAAGGAACTATTTCTCGCCGAGCAGCTTGTTGAGCTCCGTCATAAAGCTGTTGATGTCTTTGAACTGGCGGTATACGGAGGCAAAGCGCACGTATGCCACCTCGTCAAGCTCGCGCAGATGCGCCATAACAAGCTCTCCGATCTCAATTGTGCTGATCTCTCTTTTCAATGTGTTCTGTATTGTCATCTCGATCTCGTCCACGCAGCTCTCCAGATCGGAAAGGGATATCGGGCGCTTTTCACAGGCCTTGAGCATACCGTTTAGTATCTTGTTGCGGTCAAACGTTTCGCGGCGGCTGTCTTTCTTTATTACGACAAGAGGCAGGCTCTCCACATTTTCATACGTTGTGAATCGTTTGGAGCATGACAGGCACTCTCTTCTTCTCCTGATGCTCTCACCCTCGTCTGCGGGTCTTGAATCGACTACTTTGCTCTCAGCGTAGCCGCAATACGGACACTTCATATGAACAGTACCTCCGTCAAGTTGTCTTAAATCACATATGTCGCTTTATGCGGGTCCCCGGATATGGAGGGTGGCGGCGCCTTCTTTACTTTACTATGTTTAGAGGTTTTTCACAAGGTTTTTATACTCTTCCGGCGAATATAGAGCGTTTATAACGTCAAGAAGTGCGCTTGAACTCAGATGCTCGGGCAAAGCCATGGCTTTTTCGAGCGCTCTCCTGCGCCTTGAGGCGTATTCCCCCCCAAGAAGACCGTCTTCATACATATCGGCCCTTGTGATACCTCCCGTGACGGTCGACTCGATGTCTTCAAACGTGGCCCCTGCACGCTGCAGAGCCGCGATCACGGTCTCTTCGTCCATCGCCTCGACTCCCAGCTTTCCTTCGCGCGAGCGCACTCTTTTTCGTCTTTCTTTGCCGTAGATATCGGGGATGTATGCATGCTTCAACGCGCTGCCGGGCAGCATGCTCTTCAGTTTGCCGCGGATCAGAAATCCGGCGGCGTCGCTGTCCGTCAGTATCACCAGGCCACGCTTCAGCGCTATCCTCCTGAGCAGCTCGATTTTTTCACTGTCCCTGAGTATCCTGAAACCTCCCGTTTCTATGACGACCGTATCTATATAACGGGAAATGGCGCTCTTGTCATACCGCCCTTCAACAACTATGGCCTGCTTGATCGTCCGCATGCTTCTTCTCCCCGGCCAGACGTATAAACAGCGTTTCGAGTACCCCGCGCTCGTCCCCTGACGAGTTTTTCAGATCATAGTCGGCGGCTGCGCACAGTTTCAAAGCGCTGCGGCACCACGCGGGAGAGAGGTGCGACGCCGTCTTCATGAACATCCGGGCCGAATACTCAGACATGCCGGCGCAGCGTGATCTCATTTCCTTTACCCCGCCTCCGGCCTGCACCGCGGCAGAGGCCAGATAGAACCTGCGCAGCTGCCACCCCAGAGCTCCGAGGATCATGCCCGGTTCCTCTCTGAGCGAGAACAGTTTATCGAGCAGCTCAAAAGTCTGCGCGTATTTCCCTTCACAAAGGTTTCTCGCAAGATCGAAAGATTCGGCCTCCAGGCTGGGCACGATGACCGCGTCTATATCCGCTCTTGTGACGATCCCGGATCTCGAGTAAGCGATAAGCTTTTCAATTTCTCCCAGCAGCACGGACATTGACGATCCCACTCTGAAGATGAGGTATTCGGCGTCACTTGAACTTATGTCCTTTTTCCCGTCTCTGAAGTGTCTGCGGACCCAGGGCACAAGTTTTGAAGATTCATTATACGAAAAATTTATAACTTTTACATTTTTATTCAAGACTGTATGGATCTTCCTTCTGGCGTCGGTTTTATACGGTATGGCGTCGTACACGAATATAAGCACGCAGAATTCCGGAAAGTCACCGAGCAGAGCAGTTATTTTCTCCTGAGTCGCCTCGTCGAGCTTGTACAGGTCAAGATCGCGAACTATGACCAGAGTGTGCCGGCCGAGCATCGGAACGCTGTCGACCGCCTGCACGATCTCTTCGCCCGTTGCCCCGTCCTCCAGCGTGCGCAGGTTGAACGGCTCCGTACCGGGCGCGATAAGGATCCTTTGAATCTCCTCAAGAGTCCTCTCGCGCAGATAGGCCTCCTCCCCGTGAAACACGTAGGCTCCTCCAAGTCTGCCCGCTTTCATATCGGCGCGCAGATCCTCATATGTTGTGTCGTCCTTTTTTGCGGCCAATACACTTCACCCTTTCAAAACAGTGCCGGTCGCTGACACTGTTATTACATGCCGTGAAAACCCGGTCATTCGGCCCGTGCGCGCTCATATGCCTGATCCGACCTTATAACGACCGTGCCGTTGATATCCGTGCGCAGAACTCTTGCGGAGTGTGCGCCGAGCCGCTCAAGTACCCCCGCCGAGGGGTGCCCGTAACGGTTCAGCGCCCCGACAGAGATTATTGCGATTTCGGGTTTGATAACGCCGAGGAACTCTTCGCTCGTCGAATACTCCGACCCGTGATGACCGACGATAAGCACCTCCGCATCGGGCAGCGGGTTTAGCGCAACCAGCAGCATCTCGCTGACGGCGCCCATATCCCCCGTGATGACGGCGTCGAACCCGCCCCTGCTGCACACCACACCAAGCCCGTCTTCATTGCTTCCGCCCGCCACAGGTTTATAAACTCTGATATCCAGTTCCCCGGCCCTGATCACAAGATTATCCTCCGCCACGATCATCGGGGTTTCCTTCGGGGCATATTTTTCAACCTCGAGGGACTCTTCATCCCGCACATTTGGCAATATGGCACACTTGACATCAAACTGCTCGAACAGGATCCGAGCGCCGTTAGCGTGGTCGTCGTGCAGATGCGTGAATATAAGGGCGTCTATGCTCTCATACCCCAGTCCGCGAAGGTACGCGGCAGCCGTTGCTCCTGCATCGGGTCTTGAGTCGCCTCCGCAGTCGACGACTACGGCAGTTCTCCCGTCCGTTATGACCGTACATGAACCCTGGCCCACGTCCAGGGCGGCCACCGTCATATCGCGGGAGCGTGTCCAGGAGAGCAGCAAACATAAACACATGAGTGCCGCGCACACGCCGGCGGGCAAATATACGCGTCTGAAGGCGCCTTTCATTATAAACCAAACAAGAAAAATCGCATAGGCGCTTAACAGCCAGACCACCATGTAGACGCTGCCCGTCTCAACCGCCGACAGTCCGAATGAGCCGATACGTTCGGCAACGCCCGTGAAATACCCTGAAGCCGATCCGGCTGCAAATGCCGCGATCTTCCCGAGCGGCAGCCAGATCATCCCCAGCGCGACCGCTATAATCCCGGCGCAGAATGCGACGGTGACCGACCACATGGCAATAAGATTGGAGAATGGGGCTGCAAGTGAAACAGAACCGAAATGTACGGCGCCCAGCGGCACCGTAAAGACCATAGCGCACAATGTGGCGGAGAACCCGGCTATCACAAAATTGAGCAGAGATCTTATCCGCTTGCTCAACGGCCCTTTATACTCCATCAACCTCTTAACGGGGGCGATGTTCCTTATTGCCGAGTGAAACTTCCCCGAAAACAATATGAGCCCGAGGGTTGCGGCAAACGAAAGCTGAAGCGACACGCTCCTTGAAGAGAACGGGTTAACTGCCAGCAGTACGACGAGCGCGGCAGACAGCGACGTCAGCGGGTCGGGCTCCCGTTGAAGTTCGGCTGCCGCAATTATGAACAGCTGCATTATACCCGCCCGCACCACTCCGGGTGAGAATCCGGTCATCGCCATAAAGAGCAGCACTGCCGGTATTGACAGCAGGTTTGCTAGTCTTCTTCTCCTTAATACAGTCAATGACACGAGAGAGACAAGAAACGATACGTGCGTGCCGGATACCGAGATGAGGTGAGAAAGCCCGCTGCGCTGCAGAGCGTACATGAGAGCGGGGTCATTGTTGAGCTGCCGTCTGTCGCCGATCATCAGGGCTGCCATCACGCCCTCCTCTCTGCCGGAAAAAAGCTTCGGCAGCAGTGAACGGACTCCATGCGCAATATAGACGTGGGCGTAACGCAAAGGCGTGTTCGGGGCCTTTATGACGTCTATGCCGCCGCTCTGGCCGGCAAACAGGTAGATCCCCAAACCCCGATAGTAGTCCTCAATACCGCTGCCCTGCTGCGATGACAGCGTCAGCTTCGCTTCCATCTGCATGATATCTCCGGGGCGCAGCGGCAGTTCCCCGTCCTTAAGCCACACTACCATTTTCACGCGCGGCATGCCTTCCGACAAGAGACGCGCCCGCACGGCGCCGCCGTATTCGGTTTTTTCACTGAATGAGATAACTTCCGCCCTTATCTCAGTCCGCGCGCCGTCAAGAGCGGTCACCGGGGCGTAAAGGATGTAATTATAAAGAAAAAACCATATTATCCCGCATGATGCGCCGAACATAATTCTTGTCAGCCGCGGAGATGCGGCTGTTTTTATAAAAAGGAAGGCGATACCGCCGGCTGCCAGAATGATACCCGAAAAAAGCAGGGCGCTTTCGGGCATAATATACGCGGCCGCAAATACGCCGCCGGCGAACGGGAAAGCGAGGTATGCAAACTTGCGCAACCCGACACCCCCCTTTTTCTCTGCGCACAGAGCCTGCATCGATATGACGCAGATAATATCGGATTATAGTTTTAAGCCCATCCGCTCCGCGCGGATGGGCTTGTAAGCGAGCGTGATTCGTTATCAGTCTCTTTGCTGTCTCATGCGAGCAAAGCAATCACTGCAATAAACCGGTCTGTCGGACTTGGGTTCAAACGGTACCTTTGCTTCGTTGCCGCAGGCAGCACAGATAGCTGTGAAGTACTCACGGGGCGCTCTTGCTGCATTCTTGCGGGCGTCACGGCAGGGTTTGCAGCGCTGAGGCTCGTTCTGGAAGCCGCGCTCAGCATAGAATTCCTGCTCTCCGGCCGTAAAGATGAATTCCTGCCCGCACTCTTTGCATATCAGAGTTCTGTCTTCGTACATTTTTTTCCCTCTCTTTGATAAATACTTGCCCTTTGCGGATTTTTCCGTTAAATTTGTGCGCTTTCTGTGCTACACAGGGGCATATATGCGAACAGCTTACGCTGTTATCGCCGATTCAAATATGCGAACGGCTTTATGCCGCACACGCTGTACCGCATTGTCGACCGATTTATATGATCGATTCAGCTTGACCGCGATCTCTCCGCATGAAAGACCCTGCAGATACAAGCTTAGGACTTTCGCCTCAAAGGCAGAAAGCCTGCTCTTCAGCTGCGCGGTTCGCTCATTCGCCTGTTCCCGCCCTATGAGCACTTCTTCCGGATTCGGCACACTCTGATCCGACAGCGCATCTTCGCCGCCTGGACAAAAAGAGAGAGGCTGATAAGAAATTGCTTTATTGAGGGGTAGATTTTTATCTCTTGCGTAGGATCTGACAGCGGATATGAGCCGCCGTCTGATACAGATCTCCGCGTAGGTCTTGAACGCCGTATTGCGATCCGCACGGTACTCCCGCACGGCGCTGAGGAGGCCAAGCATTCCCTCTTGAATCAGGTCTTCGCCGTCGCCTCCGGCGAGGAAATAGGGTCTTGCGCAAACGCGCACCAACTGCGCGTAACGAGTGATAAGGATCTCCTCCGCTTGAGCGGAGCCGGAGGCCGCCAGTGCAGAAAGGTCTTCGTCTGATTGCATAAATTCAGACTGAATCCAAACTGACAATATCTGTTCCTCCTTGCGTAATATATATGAAATCTATACTATATGTCAAGAGAAATTTCGAATACTTTTATGATTCTTGCCCAGATTTCTTATTTTACCAGAAATTCCACCCGATATTCCCGCCGGGCAGTATCCGGTTCCGGTTACAAAGTCACGACGCCGCTACAGCTTCATCTGTGTCTGAAAATCCGCCTCGATACCTAGATGCTCATAGGCCAGCCTTGTCGCGCAGCGCCCCCGCGGCGTTCTTGACAGGAAGCCGAGCTGGAGCAGATACGGTTCATAGACATCCTCAAGGGTTATCGCTTCCTCGCCCACCGTGGCCGCGAGGGTCTCAAGGCCGACCGGTCCGCCGCCGTAATTCCGGATAATGCTAAGCAACATATTCCTGTCGGTCGCGTCAAGGCCGATCTCATCTATTTCAAGCCTTCTCAGCGCTTCATCCGCCACCTCCCGCGTTATGACCCCTTCGGCACGCACCTGTGCGTAGTCCCTGATGCGCCGCAGCAGCCGGTTTGCAATGCGGGGAGTCCCTCTGGAGCGGGCGGCGATCTCTGCTGCGCCTCCCGGTTCTATCTCGACCCCGAGTATCCCCGCGCTGCGGAGGACGATCTTCTGAAGCTCCTGCACTGTGTACAGATCGAGCCGCAGAGTCATTCCGAAACGCTCGCGCAGCGGAGCGGACAGCTGCCCTGCCCTTGTCGTGGCCCCGATAAGGGTAAAGCTCTGCAGATCAAGGCGGATTGAGTTTGCCGAGGGGCCTTTTCCTATGATGATATCCAGCGCGTAGTCCTCCATCGCCGGGTAAAGGATCTCCTCGATGTTCCGGTTCAACCGGTGTATCTCGTCAATAAAAAGGATGTCTCCCTCCGCGAGATTTGTCAAAAGTGCGGCCAGATCCCCGGCTTTTTCGATGGCAGGCCCCGAGGTGATACGGATATTGCTGCCCATCTCGTTGGCTATGATACCCGCGAGCGTCGTCTTTCCCAGACCGGGCGGGCCGTATAACAGAATGTGGTCAAGAGGCTCTTTGCGCATTCTGGCCGCTTCGATACTGATCTCAAGGCTGCTTTTTGCCTTTTCCTGACCGTTGTATTCCGACAGGAAGCGCGGGCGGAGCGTCTGCTCCCCCATGTCCTCCCTGACAAAGGATGTCGTGACTATCGGCTCATAGCTGACGTCGTCGGTAAAGTCTATTCCCACAGTGAACCCTCCTTCCGGGGGCCGTCTCTACGTTCTGAGCATATTCTTAAGTGCGCTCCTGATTATTTGCTCAAGCGTCAGATTCGCAACGTCTATATCCTTGAGCGCCGAGGATATCTCGGTTGAGCTGTACCCCAGAACGCTCAGAGCTGCGGCCGCCTCCTCCGCGCGGTTCACCGGCTTTTGGATGCCCTGTTCCCGGATCTGCGAGAGCATACCCGCGTCCACTCCGTACTCTTTTTCAAGCTTGCCTTTCATCTCAAGGATTATTCGCTGGGCGAGCTTCTTGCCGATACCCTGGGCGGCGGTAAGCGTCTTCTCGTCCCCCGTTAATATTGAGGCGGCCAGCATCTCGGGCGTGGAGACCGACAGTATCGAAAGAGCGGCCTTCGGACCGACGCCCGAGATCGAGATAAGCAGGCGAAAGCAGTTCAGTTCGCCGTGAGTCAGAAAGCCGTACAACTCAAAAATATCCTCACGCACGTATAGGTGCGTGTAAAGCTTTGCCTTTTCCCCTTTTTTCAGACCGGAGATCGTGTTATTGCTGGTCCTGAGCGCATAACCAGCACCCCCGCAGTCCACGACAACCAACTGCGGTTCGATATGTTCGACAACACCGGAAATATAATAGAACAAACCGGCCTCCTTTGATTTCAGATCCTAGCTTCCACGGCTCCGCGCCGGAAGCCCTTTACATATACTCCCGAAGCAGCGACGTGCTTGAGCGGGCATGGCAGATAGCTATCGCCAGCGCGTCGGCAGCATCGTCGGGTCTCGGTACCGACTGCAGTTTCAGCAATCGCCTTGTCATATCCATGACCTGTTGTTTTTCCGCGCGCCCGTACCCCACGACGGCCTGTTTTACCTGAAGAGGAGTATATTCAAATACAGGTACGCCGCATTTTGCGGCGGTAAGCAGGATGACTCCCCTCCCGTGCGCAACGCTTATCCCGGTAGTGGCGTTTGTGTTGAAGAAGAGCTCCTCCACACAGACGGCGTCAGGCGAAAACATACCGATTATCGACGTGAGGTCGCGCTCGATCACCAGCAGCCGGCTTGCAAGAGGCAAACCCGGCTGCGTCGTTATCGCACCGTATTTGACGACTTTCAGGCTGTTTCTGTCGGCGTTCAGCACTCCGAAACCGACAGTCGCTATGCCGGGATCAACACCGAGGATCGTCACGGTTTCTCAATTATGTCCGCAAGAGCGTCCAGCCACGTCCCTTTAAAATTCTCTATTTTGCCCGCGTCGACCGCCGCGGCAAGCCCGGGCTCGATCGGGATTGCGCCGAGTATATCGAGGCCGTGTTTCCCGGCGGTCTGTGAAGTGCTGCTCCTTCCGAAAAGCTCTATCTTCTTCCCGCAGTCCGGGCAGGTGATATAACTCATGTTCTCGACGAGGCCGAGCACGCTGACCCCCATCATCCCGGCCATATTCACCGCTTTCTCCACGACCATCGAAACGATCTCCTGAGGTGATGTCACAATGACCGCCCCGTCAAGGGGGATACTCTGAAACGTGGTGAGTGCGATGTCTCCTGTCCCCGGAGGCATATCGATAAACATATAGTCGACGTCTTTCCATATCACGTCGGTCCAGAACTGAGTTGCCACATTTGCTATAACGGGCCCCCGCCAGACCACGGGGTCCGTCTCATTCTGAAGCAGCAGATTGATCGACATTATCTGGATGCCCGTCTCGCTCACCACGGGGTTCAGTCCGTCCTCGTCTGCCGTGACTCTCTGTTTGAGACCAAACGCCCTGGGAATAGAGGGCCCCGTGATATCCAGATCCATAATTGCGGCATTATATCCTTTTCTCTGCATCAGGACAGCCAGCATTGAGGTGACTATGGATTTGCCCACACC
>JAAYAR010000138.1 GCA_012719235.1 Clostridiales bacterium | reverse complement strand
CCGCCCTCGTGGGAGCACCCTTTCGGGACCGACCGCTTCGGGCGGGACACGTTATCGCGCGTGATCTACGGCTCCCGGGTGACGCTGCTGATGGGTATGCTCGCCGTGGCTTTGGCGGGAGCGGCAGGACTCCTCGCGGGCGTGACGGCGGGTTACCACGGCGGTTTGCTCGACAACATGATCATGCGTGTGATGGAATCGATAGCCGTGATCCCGTTCCTGCTGATCGCCGTGCTTGCGGCAGCCTCAAAGGGGTTCACCGCGACGGGTTCAGCTATAGCGATAGGTGTCACGCTTATGCCGGATTTTGCGTCGTGGAGCAGGGCCCTCGTGCTGAATATCCACGGCAGCGGGTTTCTTGAAGCGGAGCGGGCGTTCGGCATACGCAGAGCCGTAATTCTTTTCCGCCACGTTCTGCCGAATATCTTTGCTCAGTACATAGTGAAATTCACGACAGCTTTTGCCGAAGCGATACTGGCTTTTACTGCGCTGGGGTACATAGGTATCGCCGTACAGCCGCCCAAGCCCGAGTGGGGCGATCTGCTCTCAAACGGGTATGCGAGCATCATGTACGGCAAATGGTGGCTGTCTGTCTTTCCCGGGCTGATGATCCTCATAACCGTTGTCTGCGTAAACATTCTGGGCAATAACCTCAGCAGCATCATCAGAGGCCGCTCGGGAACGAACGGAGGGAGATCATGAGTACACCGGTCCTTCTGAAGATAAGGGATCTGCACGTCTGCTTTGACGGCGCGCACGGTGAGGTCAGGGCGGTGCGCGGCATCTCGTACGATATTCACGAGCGCGAGGTCGTCGGCATCGTCGGCGAATCGGGCAGCGGCAAGAGCGCGAGCGCATATGCCGTGATGGGCCTTCTTCGCGGTACGGGCCGCGTCACGGGGGGCACGGTGGAGTTTCGCGGCGAGAACGTGCTCGACTATAAAAGAGAGAGCTGGGACGCTCTGAGGGGTAAGCACATAGGCATGATCTTCCAGAATCCCATGGAGTGTCTGGACCCGATGATCTCCGTGGGCAGCCAGATGCGCGAAGCGGCCATGAGCCATTCGGCCATGAGCCGGAAGACAGCCGACGAGCGGTCAAAGGAGCTGCTCCTGCGCGTAGGCATAGGCGAGCCGGAGCGGGTCATGCGGCAATACGCGTCAGCCCTCTCGGGGGGAATGTGCCAGCGGATAATGATCGCCATGGCCCTCATACAGGAGCCTGAGCTGCTGATAGCGGACGAACCCACGACGAGCCTCGACGTGACGGTGCAGGCTCAGATAATGGACCTGCTCGAGGATATCCGCAAAGAGCGCAACATGGCGATACTGTTCATCACGCACGATATGGGTCTCGTCGCGCAGATATGCAACACCGTCTGCGTGATGTACGCCGGGAAGATCGTTGAAAAAGGCACCGTTTTCGAGATATTCGGCGATCCGGTACACCCGTACACATCCGGACTCATGAAAGCCATTCCCAATATCGAGATGGACAGAAAAGGGAAGATGATGTCCATAGAGGGAGTGCCCGCCAACGTTACGGGACTGCCCGGCGGCTGCGCTTTTCACCCGAGGTGCGCATTCTGTACGGACGATTGCCGCCGGAGAGAACCCGGACCAGTGTCATTCGGCGAGGGCAGATACGCCGCGTGCTATCTTGCGGAAAAGGAGGCGAAGACCGGTGGAGCAAAATAAACTGCTGGAGGTCTCGCGTCTGAAGAAATACTTCACATTAAGAAACAGTTTTTCGGGGTCGAGGACCGTGCGCGCCGTGGACGGCGTCGAACTGTGTATCTATGAAGGCGAGACTTTCGGCCTCGTCGGGGAGACCGCCTGCGGGAAGAGCACGCTGGGGCGCACGATACTTCGTCTCCACGAACCGACGCAGGGGCAGATATTCTACCGCGGAAAGGACATAACGAAAGCCGATATGCGCCCGTACCGCAGCCGAATGCAGATCATCTTTCAGGATCCCGGAGGATCGATGGACCCGCACATGAGAGTGGGGGGCCTTATCGAGGAGGTGCTCAAGGCAAACGGAATCGGCTCCGGCCGCGCCGAAAGACGGAGCATAGCCGAAGAATACCTGCAAAAGGTGGGCCTCAAGCCCGAATCCGCCGATCTTTACCCTTACGAGTTTTCGGGCGGCGAGCAGCAGCGCATAAGTATCGCAAGAGCGCTTGCGGTGCGCCCGGAGTTTCTTGTTTGCGACGAGCCCACGTCCTCGCTTGACGTATCGATACAGTCCCAGATCATAAACCTGCTGGAGGAGATGCAGCAGGGGCTCGGTCTGACGCTGCTTTTTATTTCGCACAACCTGCCCGTCGTACGCCATATTTCGGACCGCATCGGCGTCATGTATCTCGGGAAGATCATCGAACTGGGCACGAGCGACGAGATATGCGCCTCGCCCCTGCACCCGTACACCAGGGCTCTGATGGCGGCGGTCCCGGTACCCGACCCCGCCTCGGCGCGGAGGGCGCGGCCCGGCAGGATCAAAGGCGACATCTGGAACGGCTCTGGCCCGATCACGGGCTGCCGCTTCCACCTTCGCTGCCCTCACGCATCGGAGAGGTGTAAAAACGAGGAACCGCCGCTGATGGAGCGTTCCCCCGGCCACACCTGCGCCTGCTGGCTGCAGTAAGCCTCCTCCGAAGCGCCCGGGCGGCTTTATCGGCACGTAAATAAGACAGCTGCCCCCGACATGTCCGGGGCAGCTGTTTTCAAATTAGGAGAGTTTGAGCTTTTAAGGGCGCGCCTACAGAGCGGCGCCCTTTTCATATGCGCTTATATTTATATCGACCAGCTTCTGCGGGACGTTTGAGCGCAGTATGGCGAGCCAGTCAGCGCTGCCTGAGAACCCCAGAGCTTTTACGAGGGCTCCGAGAAGGACGATGTTCTGAACCTTGCCGTTGCCGAGTTCCTCCGCGATAGCCGCAGCCGGGACCCTCTTTACGCTGCAGCCGGCGAGTTCCAGCGCTTCCAGCGCTCTGTGGGGGTACTCCGCGGTTCCCGTCAGAACGGGCATGGAGAATATTTCCTTTTCGTCCGTGACTATAGTTCCGCCCTTTTTAAGGTAAGGCAGGGCGCGCAGAGCCTCGGACTTTTCAAACGAGACTATCATATCGGCCTCGCCCGGGCCTATCGTGGGGGAGAAGACTCTCTGCCCGTACTTCAGCTGCGTATTCACGGTGCCGCCTCGCTGAGACATGCCGTGTATTTCGGACATCTTGACTTCAAAGCCCATATCAGCAAGGCCGATGGTGAGGATCTTGCTTATAAGAATGATGCCCTG
>JAAYAR010000137.1 GCA_012719235.1 Clostridiales bacterium | reverse complement strand
CTGTTTCATGCCTTGTGAGAAACGCTTCGAAGTCCTCCGGCCGGCAGGACCTGAATGACACCGGCTCCACCCCCTTCACTGTATATACGCGTCAGGCGGGAGAAAGGCTGCAATATTCTAAGATTTTTTTCGTAAAAAATGAGTACCCGATAATCTGTTAACTTCATATCTGCTTTTGCTTTGTCTGCGTTATGATCGGGAATGATTTCTGCCGCTGCACTGCGCAGATCCGCGGGCGCAAAAAGAGGGGGGACGGAGCGAATGCTCCGGCCCCCAGCCCCCACAGACCCCGCCGGAGCGAGGCCTGCGCAGTGCGCGTAAGAAAAGTCCGAAACCGTGCGCCGCATTCTGCGGCGGGCCGACGGCATACCGCCGGCTACAGGCTCTGCCGCGGACCCGGGCGGGCACCGAGTGTTCCCGGGCTGATCACTGCTCAAACATTTTCTTGATTTTCTTCCACAGACCCGAACCTATCAGTTCGTCGGCCTTTTGCAGGACCTTCTTGATCGTCTCGAGAATACTCTCGTTTCCGGCCCAGTATTTGCCGACAACTTCGGGGCTCGTATTGTTGATTATCCTGTTCAGAACAAACGCGGCGACTGCGACGTCGTCGATCAGTCCGAGAGGGAACAAGAAGTCTGGAATAAGATCGAAAGGTGAAATATAGTAAGCGACGGCTGCCGCAAGGCAGGCCTTATCCGACACGGGGACTTCCTTGTCCATCGTCAGTTTTATCAACAAATGAAACAGATCGGGCGCGATCAAAAGAAACTCGGCGAATTTATACTTCCTGCCCTCTTCCGTGTTGAGATAATCATCCACTTTTTTTCTGAGCGACTGATAGAAGTCATAATTCGTTTTGTTTTCAGCCTGTTCGTCCATACTCGGCACAAACCTCTCTTATAGTATAGTGATCCAGTATAGTTATCGGATAATATTGTAGAATATTATGAAAGAATAAGCAAGAAGGGGTGCTCAGACCGGTTTTGCGCACGGCTCCGCTGCCAGGGGTATATCCGGATCATTTCGACTCGCGCTCCGTTTGTACGGCGTATGGTTCAGGCGACGTTACCGCCGCAATTCATACCTGGCGTGGTTTTCTGAGTTCGGGAACGGGCGTCATAGACCGTTGATCTCCTTTACGTAGTGGCAGGCCGTTTTGTGGTTTCCGCCGACGTCTACAAGTTCAGGAGCACAGTTATGGCACTTCTCCTTCGCGTATATGCACCGCGGCGCGAAACGGCAGGCGTCTTTCGGGTCAATAGGCGACGCGAGTTCACCCTTCAGGATTATCCTCTCACGCGTCTTATTAAGCGAGGGTACCGGGATGGCTGATAAAAGAGCCTTTGTGTACGGGTGCAGAGTGTTTCTGAACAGTTCTTTCGTATTGCACTGCTCAATGACCTGACCGAGGTACATGACGCATATGTCGTTCGATATATGTTTGACGACCGACAAATTGTGGGTAATGAACATATAGGCGAGACCGTGTTCCTTTTGCAGATCCTGCAGGAGGTTCAATATCTGTGCCTGTATAAGCACATCGAGCGCGGACACGGGTTCGTCGCAGACGATCAGCTTTGGATTGAGCGCCAGCGCGCGCGCGACACCGATCCTCTGCCTGCGCCCGCCGTCGAGTTCGTGCGGATATGTATCGACATACCTTCTCGCCAGCCCGACGGTATCCATGAGCTCAAGGACCCTCTTATCCATGTCTGCCTTGTTCCGGTAGACGTTGTATATCATGAGCGGTTCCGCTATCTGCTGACTCACGCTCATTCTCGGGTTAAGGGAAGACATCGGATCCTGGAAGATCATCTGCATTTTCGGCCTGAGGGCTGTCAGCTCTTTGTTGCCGATGCGCGTGATATCCCTGCCCTCAAATATCACCTCGCCCGAGGTGGGCTGTACAAGTCTGAGTATGGCCTTGCCCAGCGTTGATTTTCCACAGCCTGATTCACCGACTATCCCTAAAGTCTCCCCGTATTTCATTGTAAAAGAGACGTCGTCAACAGCGTGAAGCGTACCGCCGGATACGTTGAAATATTTCTTCAGATTCTTTACCTGCAATATCTCGTTCATAACGATGCCTCCGCGGCAGCCGCGCCCTCTTTTGGAGATGGGGCTCCGTTATCCTTCATAAAGTGCACGCATTTCACGAAATGTCCCGGTTCTGATTCGGTCAAAGGAGGGTCGAGCTCCATACACCTGTGGCAACGGGCGTCACATCTTTCATAGAAAGTGCAGTAAGGAGGCAGGTCCATGGGGTCGCTCATAAGCCCTGATATGGATTTCAGACGGTCCACATCCTTATCGAGGCTCGGCAGAGCGCTAAAGAGCGCCTGAGTGTACGGATGCTGTGCGTTGTTGAATATATGCTCGACCGTTCCGTGTTCGACCATCTGGCCCGCGTATATTACCGCGCACTTGTCGCACATTTCAGCCACGACGCCGAGGTCGTGAGTTATCATTAGCAGGGAGGTATTGAATTGGCGCTTCAGGTCGTTCATAAGCTCCAGGACCTGTGCCTGTATCGTCACGTCGAGCGCCGTCGTGGGTTCGTCCGCGATCAGCACACGGGGATTGCACGCCAGAGCCATGGCTATGACTATGCGCTGTTTCATACCGCCGGAGAACTCATGCGGGTAATCCTTGAAACGGACACCCGGGATGCCGACTAGCTCCATCATCTCCATCGCCTTCTGGGTGGCGACAGCCCGGGAGGCGCTGCTGTGCAGCCTTATTACCTCGGAAATCTGATCCCCAACGCGCATAACAGGGTTAAGAGCGGACATCGGGTCCTGAAATATCATGCTAACGTCGTTGCCCCGCAGCCTGCGCATCATTCTGTCGTTTTTGCGCTGTTTCGCTCTGTTTCGTGATGTTTCCGTGATATTTCTGCCGTCGATCAACACTTCGCCGCTTATTACGCAGCCCGCGGGCTTCGGCAGAAGGCCCATTATGGTCAGGGCTATGGTGGTTTTACCGGCGCCCGTCTCTCCGACAAGGCCGAGAGTCTCGCCGGCGCTGATAGAAAAGCTTACGTCGTTAACAGCCTCCGCGACGCCGTCCTGGGTCTCGTAATGAACGATAAGATTCTTTACTTCAAGTACTTTTTCACTCATTCAGTTACCTCTCACTTCAGCCTCGGGTCGAGAGCGTCGCGGAGCCCGTCCCCGAAGAGGTTGAGAGCCAGCACAGTGACCATTATCATAAGGCCCGGAAACAGTAAAACGTGCGGGGCCTGCCTTAAGAGTTCTTTTCCTGCGGACAGCATGGAGCCCCATTCTGGTGTGGGCGCGGTTATGCCGAGGCCTATATAGCTCAAAGATGATACGGTGAGTATGGCGGTTGCAACGCTGAACGTAAAACTCGTCAGGATCGGGCCTATTGCGTTGGGCAGCATGTACTTTAAGAGCTGCCGCCTGCTGCTTGCGCCGATGGCCCGGGCGGACTCGATATAGTCGTTTCGCTTTACCGTGAGTATGGCGGCGCGAACGATGCGAGATCTTGCAGGCATCGTGCTGATCGAGATCGCGAGAACAAGATTGAGCGCCCCGTTGCCGAGTGAGGCGGCAATGGCGATCGCCATGAGCATCGGAGGTATGGACTGGAATATGTCCATGATCCGCATTATGATGTTATCTGTCCTGCCGCCTTTGAAAGCCGCGATAGCGCCAAGCGTCCCGCCGATCGCAAACGCAATTATCACGCATATGAAACCGATCGGGAGAGATACTCTTGTGCCGTATATGACGCGGCTGAGTATATCCCTGCCGTAATTATCCGTTCCCATGAGATGTTTAAGTGAAGGGGGCAGGTTTCTCTCGCTCAGGTTCTGTACATCGTACCCCCGCGGAGCTAAAAAGTCCGCGAAAACAGCGACGAGTATGAGCGCGGCCAGGATCACCATTCCGGCTATCGCGAGTCTGTTTCGCTTCAGGCGCTTCCAGGCCTCGCGGGAGGGAGTGGATTGCCCGGACGTTGCTTTTCGTTTCGACCGCGCACGCTTTTTGGCTACGGCTGCCATAGCGGGCGTATACAGTTTAGCCATATTACGCAGCCTCCCCGTCGGAATTCTTTTTGGCCCTGATTTTGTTTTTTGCCTTGAACTCGGCTCTCAGGCGCGGGTCGATCGCGGTATAGAGAAGATCCATGACCAGCATCGTAACGCTGAAAGCCAGCGCCAGAAGAACGATGCCCCCCTGGATCGAGGGCCAGTTCCTCTGGTTGATTGCAAGGAGCATATACTGCCCGACACCGGAGATCGAAAAAATGCTCTCGGCAATGATCGCTCCGCCAAGCGAGACGCCGATAGTGTTTCCCACATTCGCGATAACAGGGATGAGGGCGTTCCTGAGACCGTGTACGACTACCACTATGATCTCCTTCTGCCCCTTGGCTCTCGCGGTCCTGATGTAATCCTGCCTTACTACCTCAAGCATGCTTGAACGTGCCGTCCTGGCGATGTTGCCGACGTTCGCGATACCGACCATGGCTACGGGAAGGACCCAGCCCGCCAGCCTGTCTATGCCGCTCGCGGGCAGCCATCTGAGCTTGACGGAAAATAGCAGCAGTGTCAGCAGAGCAAACCAGAATTGCGGTATCGAAACGCCGAACAGCGCAAAAGCCATTGAGGCGTTGTCAATTACCGAGTACTGCTTCACCGCCGACAGCAGCCCAAGCGGTATTGCTATTATCAGAGCTACGATCACAGACGCGAATGTAAGTATAAGAGTGTTCGGAAAGCGCGCAAGAAGCTCGTCGAGTACGGGCCTGCCGGTGGCGTATGATTCTCCGAGATCTCCTCTCGTCACCACTTTTACGATATAGCTGATAAATCTGACGGCGACAGGGTCGTTCAGACCCAGCTCCTCGCGCTTGGCCTCTCTTACTTCGATCGGAGCGTCGTATCCCACTATCGCGTCCACCGGGTCTCCGGATGTAATTTCGGACAGTATGAATACTATGCTCAGAACGCCCAGCACGACAGGTATCATCCATAGGAGGCGCTTTATTATGTACTTGAACATATAGTGAACTCCTTGAAAAGGATTAAGCGCTCTCTCGCGGTGAAAAAATAAAAGAATCACCCGGGGCCTCTCCGAAGGGGTGAGTTTTCGGAGAGGCCCTCGCAATTACGGGCCTGAACCCGTTTGATGACCGGGTCAGGACACGCGGTATGCCTTGGATAGATCGATATCATTGAACTCCGTCAGCCTGATACCCGATATGTCGGCATCAGCCAGACAGACTTTTGTTGGGGAGTACAGGGGGATCGCGGGGCAGTTCTCGTTGATTATCGCCGAGATCTGAGCGTATATGGTTTTGCGGGTTTCGGTGTCCAGAACGGAGTTCGCCTGGTCTATGAGCGTGTCCAGTTCCGCGGGACCCTGCCACCCTGTGCCGCCGCGAACGTCGGCGAAGCCGACGCGGTGGTCAAAATACTTCAGCTGTATGGAGGGGTCGGGGTTGGAGCTGTTTACGATTTCTGCCTCGTAGTTTCCTGCGCTCAGGAGCTCATAGAATGCCGTGGAGGCTGTCGGGACGGGAGTCACCGTGATGCCTATTGCTCCGAGCTGATTCTGGATGAGCTCTGCATATGCCTGGAAAGTTGCGCCCTCCATGTAGAGCAGCTCAAAGGAGAAGCCGTTCGGATAGGAGGATTCAGCGAGTTTAGCCTTGGCGGCTTCGACGTCGTAGTGGAAGTAGTTTACGTATGAGCCGTCCGGGGCGACGTAGGCGCTGCTGTTCTTAGGCAGGAAGCTGTCGGACGTGGAGCCGTAACCGCTTGCCGCGACCTCGAGGTTAGATTCGTAGTCGAGCGCGAGAGCGATCGCCTGGCGGACTTTAACGTCGTTAAAAGGTTCTTTCGTGCAGTTGAAGTACAGTGTGGTCAGGTTAGTTGTGGGATAATTGATTATCTGGAAGTCTTTGTTGTCTTCCAGCAGCACGACCTGCGCTGTCGCGGGATCAAGAGCAACGTCGACTGTTCCGGATTCGAGGTTCATGACACGCGAGGAAGCGTCGGTTATTATGCGGATCTCTACAAAATCATAATAGGGTTTCTCGCCCCAGTACTTTTCGTTGCGGGCGAATTTGATAGTGGAGCCGGCTACCCACTCGACGAGCTTGTAGGGGCCTGTACCGGCGTCGGGTTTCTGATCCTGCACGGTGATGTCGCCGCTGTTGGTCACGGCAGCTTCGACGACCATGCCGAGGGGAATATTGGAGAGATTATAAAGTACAAATGGATCAACTTTTTTTGTGGCGATTATGACGGTATACTTGTCAATGACCTCGCAGCCGTCAAGATCGAAGTTGCCGTAGTAGTTTGCCAGTTTTCCTGAATCCTGTCCGGTTTTGAGTGTGTATATGACGTCGCTTGCCGTGAAAGGCGAGCCGTCATGGGCGACTACGTCTTCGCGCAGAGTGAACTTGATGTGGGTGTCGTCGATATACTCCCACTTGGTTGCCAGCATCGGTTCTACGTCGTTCTTTTCCGCGTTATAGTCCAGAAGTCTGTCGTACAGAAAACAGTCGACCGGGCCGTTGGCGCTGCCGAAGGTAACGGTGAGGTGACACAGGCTTGTGGGGTCGCCCTTGTGCGCGACGGTCAGCGTTTCTACCGGCTTTTCCTTTTTTGCCGATGACCCGCACGCAGCGAGCGACAGAATCAGGGCCGCGACAAATACGATTGCAAGGATCTTTTTCATATTGATCTCTCCTTTTCAAATATGGAATCACCTATAGGACAATCTGTCTGTTACGTACCTGGTATCTGAAGGAAATCATATGACCTTTGCTTTTACCAGCTCTTCCATCTCCTCGTCTGTCAGGCCCAGAACTCCGCCGTACACCTCCCGATTGTTCTCTCCCAGCGCGGGAGACACTTTATATTCTATATGATTCTCGGAAAGGCGGGGGGCGAACCCGGGCAGTTTCAGCTTGCCGTGATCCTTGTGCTCGATTTCGATTATCATTCCGCTCTCAAGATACTGCGGGTCATTGGTAATGTCGCCGACGTCCAGCAGAGCGCCCGCCGGCACGTCGTTCCGCGCGAGTATATCCATAGCTTCCTGCTTCGTGTGGCGGCCGGTCCATTCGGCGATGATGGGGTCGAGTATGTCGCGATATTTAAAGCGCGAGCGCGGTGTTGCAAATCGCTCGTCCTGCAGGAGATCCTCGCGCCCTATGACCCTGCAGAGGTTCTCAAAGTGCTTGCTGCCGGGGGCGCGGGAGCAGTAAATGTGAACGTAGTCGTTCAGTCCGAAGGGTTTACACGGGTACGTATTGGAGGGGGCGACGTCCTCGAGCAGCATGCCGTTTCCGACCCTGCGCGGAGGGCTCCCCGTATCGTAATACGGCTCCCATCCGGAGCGGGAGAGGCCGATTATATAGTCCTGCATGGCTATATCGACGCGCTGTCCGATCCCCTGCCTCTCGCGCTGGAAAAGAGCCGCAATAATAGACATGGCGCAGGCAATGCCGCTTCCCGAATCGGCGACACTGACCCCGGCCTTCATCGGCTGCTCGGGGAGTCCGGTGGAGGCGACAAGGCCGCCCGTATGTGTGGCTATCGGATCAAACGCGGGGTAATCGGCATAGGGTCCGCCGGCTGCGAAGCCTTTGATCGAAGCGAAAATGATCTTTTCGTTGACCTTTTTGCAGTCATCGTATCCCAGCCCAAGCCGCTCGATCGAACCCGGTCCCATGTTCTCGACTATGACGTCGGCCTTTTTCAGAAGACGTTTCATTAAGTCGATGCCCTGCGGGGTTTTCAGGTTGCACGTGATGGACTTCTTGTTCATGTTCATGATCACGAAGCCCACGGTATCAACATCCGGACAGGCCACCGAGTGGCGCCCCAGCTCTCCTGTGCCCGGCCGCTCGACCTTCCAGACCTCCGCCCCCATCCAGGCCAGCGTCTCCGTGCAGACCGTTCCTGCTTCAAACTGCGTCAAATCAAGTACCTTGATTCCGGTTAAGGGACCTATCCCCATTATTTCTTTCCTCCGTTCACGAGTCGTGTTTCAATAAAGTCCTCCACCATTCCGGTCATAGTGTCGCGGTTCCACTTTCTGGAGTCGACAGGGTCTGCCTTGAACAGCAGGACCGGAATACCGGCGTCCTCAAGCGTCTTCTTGATGAAGTAGGAGCCCTCGACGGCCTGCATGCAATTTTCCGGGGCCATATACACCACGCCGTCGATCAGGTTATGCCTGGCCTCGCTCAGGAACCACTGCGCGTTCCAGGGCGGCATATGCAGGAAATCCTCCATCCCGATATACCTTGCGGCCAGAGCGCGCAGCGGGTCCTGCTCAAAGTTGTTGCGGATGTAGGCGTCGGCACCCATCGCGAGATACATGCTCCAGGTGAAGACCGCACCGTATTTCTCCTCAAAGTTCTGATAAAACGCAAAGTCGTGCCATAACCCGCGCCCGAGCCACATGAGCCGATACTTTTCATTGGGCACGGCGCACCTGCCCTCGTCAACAAAAGCCTTGATCTCCTCGTACAGGCTTTTCGCGTGCGCGGCGGCCCACTGCGTCCCTCTTTGCCACTGCGCCTGCATGACGGCGTTGATCGTGTCAACGACGGTTACGGGGGCGGGGCGCGTTATCGCGATAAGGTCTCTGGTCTTTTTGTACCAGTTCTCCTGTTCGTTTATCAGGGCCATGACCTCAACAAGTTTGTTTATATCAAACAGTTTGCCGGTCTTTGTCTCGAGGAACCCGATCAGCGCCTTCAGTTCCTCAACGGCCGCGTCAAGCCTGTCGCTGTCATAGAGTTCTTCCCACCTGTCCGCGGCGAGTTCCCACCAATCGGGCGGTACGGTGCGGGCTTGTGTGTTTTCCATCAAATACAGGTCTGCGCCGTGATTTCGAGCAAACAGCTCGAATATTTTGCTCTGGCAGTCGCACGTGAGTCTTGTTATCGCGATCGTGGGTGAGGGGAGCCCGCCCCAGGGGCCGCTTGTTTTATCGTCGGGATCGAGGCTCTCGGCAAAGGCCGTGGCGCAGTATGAGCACAGGTCGTCGCGGTAACCGGCGCTGCTTAGAAGAGAGAAGTATTTCGAGGTCATTCGCTTCGCGGCGCAGATAGCCGCCCACCACTGGTTGACGACAAAGGGTATATCCATAGCGCGAAGGACTTCCATCGGTACGTCGGCGTTAAGATAGGCGAAGTCTTCGCCGGCATCCACTCTGGCCCTCAGGCCGGAGAACCATTCCTTCTGGTACGCCGCCGCCGTTGCGGTGGCATTGAGCGATTTCTTTGCGCGCGCAGGTCCGCCCTGTCTGTCTGTTACTTTGCAGTCATTACGCATCCCGACGCACCCTCCTCACAGATTCGACAAAAGAACCCAGTTTTTCTTCCAGATCGCGGTTTTCGGAAAGAGGGAACAGCATCTTGACAAAAGAACCGGTCGCAATTCCCCTGCTCTCGAGGGAACTCTTCTGGGAGGGGAAATCCCAGGAGGCCGCCTCCTCGTACGCGTTGATATAAAAAAGGACGCCCTCTGCCCGGGCAGAGTCGACCGCGTCATTGAGGGCTTTCACACGCTGGGATACGGTGGCTTTTTTCGAGCTGAACTCACGCATCATATAGGCGTCGACGATAGCCCGCACCGGTGAATATGACGTGTTGCAGTCACGACCAAAAAACCTGTCACCCCAGTCGTGATCCTCGCCGATGACGACTCCGCCGACTTTTTCGATAAGTTCATAGAGCTCGGTCGATTCCTGTGCGCTGCCTGTCATAAAGATCCGGGCAGCGTCAATACCGGGCCAGCTTTGAGCGTCGTCCGCCACGAGATTGACAAGGTTCGCGTGCTCGCGCCTGTCCATGAAAAAAGCCGAGCCGATGATCACAAGGGCTTCGCTTCCCGACACT
>JAAYAR010000136.1 GCA_012719235.1 Clostridiales bacterium | reverse complement strand
TAATTTCATGTGGCCCGGATTCGGGGAGAATATGCGCGTTCTCAAATGGATCCTTGACCGTGCGGACGGCACCGCAGGCGCGCGTGAAACGTTTATCGGCTACGTCCCGAGACCCGAAGATATAAACCTCGAAGGCATAGAGGACGAGTGCCCCCCCGAAGTGCTGAAGGAACTTCTCGACGTCGACGCGGAACTCTGGAAAAAAGAAGCCGAGAGCATAAAGGAGTTCTACGCGATGATAGGCGACAGCTTGCCGCAGGCTCTGCAGCGGCAGCTTGACACGCTTATCGCGAACCTGGAGAAATGACCTGAATATAATACGGACAAAGGCCGCCTGTTTTTAGGGCGGCCTTTGAACAGGTATGGGGATTCAGAACGGGCGGTGACGCGCGATTCACACGGCGCTGCACGTGATGGTGTGCCCTTTCGGGTATGTCAGCAGGGCGCTGTCGATGGGGGTGACGCTGCAGTTCCCCTTCAGATACTTTCCCGCCTCATCAAACGCAGCGTTATATATATTTGAGAGCAGGCCCATTATGACGGCGCCGTGTGTGACGACAGCCACGTCTTCCCGGCATTCTTCTATTATTTTGTTCACGGCTTTCAGTGAGCGCTCGAGCATATCCTGATACGACTCTCCCCGGTGAGCCCTTGAGTAGCGGGTGTCCGCTTGCCAGAGCGCAAATTCCCTCGGATAGCGCGTCTTGACTTCATGCCAGGTCAGCCCTTCCCAGTCTCCGAAATTGACCTCCTGCAGGCCGGAAACGGGAAAAAGCGGGGCGTGTATGGCGTCGCAGACGATGGAAGCCGTCTTTAAAGCTCTTTTTTGTTTGCTGGAATATACTCTTGATATCGCGTAACCGGACTCCGACAGCGTTTTTCCGAGTTCTTCGGATTGACGCAAGCCTGTTTCATTGAGTTTGCAATTGCGGCTGCCCTGGATCCTGCCCGATAAATTCCAATCTGTTTGACCGTGGCGTATAAAGTATAGTATCATTGATTCGCTCCCGGATTATTTGGATTCGAGTGAATATATTGAAGATAATACACCAGCCCGATCTGTTTTTCCACTGTTTTATCGAATAATTATCCGTACCGGAGGTCTTTCGATGCAAAGTGATATACACGGGTGCTTCTCGGAACCAACAGCTCGCTGGTTCAGACGCGCCCTCGGCGAGCCGACAACCGTACAGAGGGAAGCGTGGCCTGTTATCGCCTCCGGCAGGGATACGCTCGTGTCGGCTCCGACCGGTACGGGAAAGACCCTGGCGGCTTTTCTCGTATTTATCGACAGACTGAAAGAGAAAGCGCGGTCGGGGGAGCTCAAAGACGAGCTGCACCTGGTATACGTGTCGCCGCTCAAATCACTTGCGGCGGATATCCGCGAGAACCTAAGGCGACCGCTCGACGGTATAGAGGATGAGGAGAGGTCTGGGGGCCACGCCTCGGCGCGGATAACTGTCGGACTTCGCACGGGGGACACGCCCCAGAGCGAGCGCCGTGCGATGGCGAAGCACCCGCCGCACATCCTTGTCACGACGCCCGAGTCCCTTTACCTTATGCTGACAAGCAGATCCGGTCAAGCAGTCCTGAAGACGGCCAGATGGCTCATACTGGACGAGCTCCATGCCGTTATCGATACTAAGCGCGGCGCACACCTGATGCTCTGCGCGGCCCGCCTCGACAAGCTGTGCGGCAGGGATCTCCAGCGTGTCGGACTGTCCGCCACGATCGAGCCTCTTGAGCTGGCAGCCGAATATCTTTCTCCCGGCGGAGCCGAAGTTGTCGCGCCGAAGATGAAGAAGGACGTGAAGCTCGAGGTCCTGTGCACACCCGACAGCGCGTTCGAAGTAAGAAAGGACTCTGTCTGGCAGTCGATAGCGGCCCTCGTTCTTGAGCACTGCGCGGAGACGCGGTGCGTGATAGCTTTTGTCGAGGGGAGAGCTTATGCGGAAAAGCTTGCATATTATGTTAACCAGATGGCCGGCGAAGGATTTGCGAAAGTCCACCACGGCAGCCTTTCAAGGCAGCAGCGCCTGGAGGCTGAGAGCGAGCTCAGAAGCGGGACTCTGAGGCTGCTCTGCGCGACCTCCTCGATGGAGCTTGGAATTGACGTGGGCGAGATAGACAAGGTCTTTCAGGTCGGCTGCCCCCGCACGATCTCCGGAACCATGCAGCGCCTCGGCCGCGCCGGCCACAATCCGGGAAGGACCAGCATCATGTACTTTTTCCCCAGGGCGGACGGTGAAGCGCTGTATTGCGGCCTCACTGCCCAGGCAGCGCGTCAGGGGGGCGTGGAGCCCTGCAGCCCGCCGAGGCTCTGCTTTGACGTTATGGCGCAGCACCTTGTGTCTATGGCGGCCGGCGGTGCCTACTCGGTGAGCGAGGCCGCGGAACTTTTCAAACGGGCATACCCTTTTAAAGACGTGACCCCGGAGGACGTCAGGGAAGTGCTGCGTATGCTGTCGGGTGATTTCGAGCAGGATCGCGGGATCCCCGTGAGACCGAGAGTAATATTTGACAGAGCACATGATGTAGTTGAAGGTGACGGGTACAGCCGCATACTGGCGGTTCGCGCGGGAGGTACCATTCCCGATAAAGGCCTTTTTACCGTGAGGACCGAAACAGGCGTCAAGCTGGGCGAACTGGATGAGGAGTTTGTTTTTGAATCCAGAGTGGGCGACAGATTTCTTCTCGGAGCGTTCGCATGGCAGATCACGGATATTGGCAAGGACACTGTGGTCGTCGCACCCACGTCGCAGAGCGCGGCGCGCGTGCCGTTCTGGAAGGGCGAGATCAAAGGCCGCAGTATTCAGACGGGAATAGCGTACGGCAAGATCTTTTCCGCTCTGACAAAAGCTCACGATGAGGATGCGCTGCTGACCGAACTGTCCGGACTCGGGCTCAACGAAGCCGCCGCTGAGGCTGCCGGGGACTACATTAAGCGGCAGATCGCGGTCACGGGCGCTCTTCCGGACGACCGCACGATCATTGCGGAGCATTACAGGGACGAGACCGGGAATGCCCAGGTGATGTTCCATTCCGTTTTCGGGCGCAGAGTCAACGAACCTCTTGCCATCCTGGCCGCTGAAGCAGCGAAAAAAAGTACTGGCACGAACATCAGCTACGCGGATGACGACGACGGGTTCCTTCTGTTCCCATATGAGAACGTCACGCTCCCCGAAGGTATATTATACTCGATCGAGCCGGACAATGTCCGGGAGATACTGTCCGCCGTTTTGCCGGAGACGCCCCTGTTCAGTATGGCGTTCAGATACAACGCGGCAAGAGCCCTGATGATGGGGGTAAAAAAAAGCGGGCGCTTGCCTCTCTGGGTTCAAAGGATGCGGAGCGCGGACATGCTGGATTCCATGATAGATCATGCGGACCACCCGCTGCTGCGAGAGACAAAAAGAGAGTGTATGGAGGACTACTGGGATATTCCCGGAGCCCTGTACGTCCTGAACGGGATCAGAGCCGGGTCGATCCGTGTCAGAGAGATGTTTTCGCAGACGCCTTCCCCGATGTCCCATCTGCTCAGGCGCCAGACTGAAGCCCAGATGATGTACGATTATGCCCCGACGCCGCCGGGTGTCCATGCCGCTGTCGCGAAAGCTCTGAGCGGAGCGCAGGCGGCGGCCCCCGCGCAGGAACAGCTCGATCGTCTGTCGGAGCGCTCCCGGGTGCCGAAAAACGAGGTCGAGCTGCATTCTCATTTGTTGATGGAAGGGGATATGATCGCCGGAGAACTCCCCGTTCCGCCAGAGTGGCTGCAGGCACTTGAAATCAGGGAGCAGGTCCTCTACGTGGAACCGGGCCTGTGGATCGCGGCCGAGCACGAAAAGCAGTATGAAGAAGCTTTTTCCGGGGATCCGGGTGCCGGAGGGCACATTGTCAGAAGGCTGCTGCGATGCCGCGGAGCGCACACGCCCGAGAGGATCAGCCAGAGGTATCTCTGGCCCTTGAGCGAAGTGGAGGAGATCCTGAAAACACTCGAGGAAAGCGGGGATATCGTAGAGTCAGGGGGGGTCTACTATCATGCCGTGCTGTATGAGCGGGCGCGGCGGGAGACTGTCAAAGCTAACCGCGCACAGGTGAAGACCGTGCCCGCGGAGCGCTACGCGGCACTGCTGTCTGGCCGTGTAGAAGTTAACGCGCCGCCTGCCGAGCAGCTGAAAAACGCGCTGAAGACACTCGGCGGGCTATCGTTTCACCCTTCGCTCTGGGAGAGTGTTCTCCTTCCTGCCCGCGTGCGCGGATACCGGCCGGAACTGCTCGACAGGCTCCTGGCGGAGGGGATATTCACCTGGCGTATGAATGCCGCCGGGGAACTCGGCTTTTACCCTTACGAGGATATTGACTGGGACGCGCAGCTGCCCCTGCCGGAGATGCCGCTGAGCCGGGCGGAGAGGACCGCATATGACACGCTTCTGAAAAACGGTGCGAGCTTTGCAAATCGATTCACGGGCCTTCCGGAGGATATTTCGCCCTATGATACTTTGCTCAGCCTTATGGAGAAAGGCCTCGTGTGCGCAGACTCCTTTGTCCCGGTGAGGCAGATGCTCAGCAAAGACAAGATAGCGGGCAGTACGCCGAGGCAGCGCGTGAGTGCGCGCGTCTCGGCCATGTCCTCAGGCAGGTGGGAGATCGCCCGCCCGATGAGAGCTCTCACGCAGGATCAGGCTCTCGAGCGCATTTTCGACCGCTGCGTGGTCGTCTGCCGGGAGACGTGCACCGATGTGCCCTGGGCTCATGCTCTCAAGACGCTGAGCATATGGGAGTATACCGATAAGGTCTGCCGCGGGTACTTCATACAGGGCCTCTCGGGGGTACAGTACATCAGAAAAAAGGATTATCCCGCCGTTTCACTCGAACTGGAACAGCCGCGGGAAACAATGATCTGGCTGTGCGCTTCGGATCCGGCGCAGGCCTGGGGAAAATATCTGCCTCACGCCGATAACAGATCCTTCACGAGCGTCCCGGGAACCGTAGCCGCGCTGTATATGGGGCGGCCGGTCGCCGTGTTCGAGCGCCGGGGAGCGCTGCTCCGCGTCTTTGACGGGGCGGTATTCCCCGAAGCCGCAGACGCCTTCGCCCGGGGGTTTTCCCAGGGCAGGATATTTCCCAACCTGAGCAGAATAACGGTGAAAGAGTACCCCGAATACTCTGACGAGGCGCTTGAAAAAGCCGGCTTTGTGAAGGTGATGGGGGACTATGTGCTCTACAGGAAACTGTGAACGATTGAAGCGGATAGTTTCGGAAACGCGCAGCGCTGATAAATTAAGCGGTCCGGGCAGGTGTAAAGCCGCCCGGGCCGCTGTTTCGATCAGACCAATGTAATCTTTGTTATTATTTAGCCGCTGCGGGCTGCGGGGCCGCAAGCCCGTCGGGGATAGGGCAGATATAGCGGCGCCCTTTCATTTTTTCATCAAATTCCTTTTTTGCCGCCTCGAGCAACTCGGGCCTGTCTATAAGCTCAACGGCGGCGGCCGCCATGACCCGGGCGCCGAACAGCATACCCTTGAATCCTATCGAGCTGCCGGCGCAGGCGGTGACCTGCCAGCTGTGGCCCGAAGCCGCAATGTTATATGTTGCGGTACAGATCATCGTGCACGGCACGATATGCTCGACGTCGCCGACGTCGGTCGAGCCGAAGCTGTCCGTTTTTGACAGACCGTTCAGCTTCGTATGCAGCGGTCCGTCGTCAAGATATCCTTTGTCCGCACACTCCTCGTACTGCGGGCAAGTCTTGTTCAGCGCCTCGGCAAACTCGATCTCCTCTTTCGTCCATACCGGAGCACCTATGGCCTCCATGAGGTCGCAGCACTGCCGCGACAGCACCTCATTCGGCATAGTGTTGTAGCAGCCGCCGAGAAACTCCACATCGAGCTCTGTCTCCGTCATCAGAGCTGCTCCCTGCGCGACCTTGACCAGGCGGTTGTAAGTATCTTCGACGGCATCCCGTGTCATGGCCCGCACATAATACCAGACTCCGGCCCTGTCCGGGACGATATTCGGGGCTGTGCCCGTTTCTTTATAGCTGTAGTGTATGCGCACGTCGCTGGTCACATGTTCTCTGAGATAATTCGCACCGACGTTCATGAGCTCGGCCGCGTCCAGCGCGCTTCTGCCGTTGTGCGGGTCTCCTCCGGCATGCGCCGTGCGGCCTTTGAAGTGGAATACGGCGCTGT
>JAAYAR010000135.1 GCA_012719235.1 Clostridiales bacterium | reverse complement strand
GATTTGCGTGACAAACTGCTGAAAATGTGGTATATAATCTGTTTTGGTATTATCTTTGAAATAATCAAAAATGATTCTATTGATATATATATGTTCGATGCTATAATGTTATTGTGTCATAGCGCCATAAAAATTCATTATTTTACTCAAAATTTTAAGTTTTTGTGGCAATTATGCATGAAAATATTTGAAGGGAATTGGGCCTAATTATGGATTTCAAGTTTACTCCTGAAGAACAAGACATCATTTCAATGCTGCACGACTTTTGCATAAAGGAAGTTCAGCCGATTGCTGCAGAGTTGGACGAGCAGGAGCGTTTTCCGGAAGAGACTGTTCGTAAGCTGGCTGAAATGGGAATGATGGGGATTCCTTTCCCTGAGGAATACGGCGGCGCTGGTCTGAGCTATATTACATATATAGCTGTATGCGAAGAACTGGCCAAGTACTGCGCAAGCACAAGCATTACACTGTCAGCCCACGGTTCCTTATGCTGCTGGCCGATAAACGAATTCGGTACCGAGGAGCAAAAGAGAAAGTACCTCGTCCCCCTGCTCACAGGTGAGCATATCGGCGCTTTCGGCCTCACCGAGCCCAGTGCGGGCACCGACGCTGCTATGCAGAAAACGACTGCCGTTGACAAAGGCGACCACTGGCTTATAAACGGATCAAAGATTTTTATAACCAACGGCGGTGTTGCAGATACTTTTGTGATTTTTGCGATGACCGATAAGGAAAAAGGCAACAAAGGCATCTCGGCTTTCATTATTGAGAAGGACTTCACCGGCTTCAGTGTCGGCTCTCACGAAAAGAAAATGGGCATCCGCGCATCATCGACGACAGAGCTCATTTTTGAAGACATGATAGTTCCCAAAGAGAACCTGCTCGGCGAACTGAACAAAGGTTTTAAGATCGCAATGATGACACTCGACGGCGGACGCATCAGCGTCGCGGCGCAGGCGCTCGGCATAGCCGAGGGAGCGATCGAAGAGTGCGTCAAGTACGTTACTCAGCGCGTGCAGTTCGGTCAGCCCATAAGCAGATTCCAGAACACCCAGTTCAATCTGGCCGACATGCAGACCAAGGTTGAAGCTTCCCGCTGGCTCATTTACCGTGCGGCGCAAGCAAAGGACGACCACGAGCCGTATACTCATCTTGCCGCTCAGGCGAAGCTTTTCGCTGCGGAGACTGCAAGCGATGTCACCCGCCGCTGCCTGCAGCTCGTTGGCGGATACGGCTACACCCGTGATTATCCGTTCGAGCGCTTTATGCGCGACGCCAAGATCACAGAGATCTACGAAGGTACCAGCGAAGTACAAAAGATGGTATTAGCCGGATATATGGGCCTGAAATAACCTTAGTACTCTACCGAATCAATTTCGGAGCGTGAAATAATCTGTCAAACGGAGGCGACCGCTGTGAACAAAGTCAAGGACCTAGAGGAGATCACTGGATATTTTCGCGACAATCAATCAATAATGATTGGTGGTTTTCTGTGCGTGGGGACGCCGGAATTACTTGTTGACGCCCTGGTTAAAAAGGGAGTCCGTGATTTGACTATCATCGGCAATGACACCGGTTATCCTGACCGGGGCATCGGCAAGCTGATCGTCAGCGGACAGACCAAAAAAGCGATTGTTTCTCATATCGGTACAAACAAGGAGACAGGCAGACTCATGAACACCGGTGAGCTTGAGGTTGATCTCGTTCCCCAGGGCACACTGGCAGAGCGTATCAGATCGGCGGGGGCCGGTCTCGGCGGATTCCTCACCCCAACCGGCGTGGGAACGATAGTGGAAGAAGGAAAGCAGACTCTGACTATTGACGGCAAGAAATACCTGCTCGAATTGCCTCTTAAGGCCGATATCGCGCTCCTGAAAGCCTGGAAAGCAGACAAGCTCGGAAATCTGGTTTATCGCAGAGCCGCCAGAAACTTTAACCCTCTCATGGCATTTTCGGCCGAACTTGTTATTGTTGAAGCGGAAGAAATTGTTGAGGTCGGTGAACTTGACCAGGATGAAGTTGTGACTCCGGGTACTCTGGTCGATATTATCGTAAAGGCTTAAAAGGAGGAGAACCGATATGTCTGACAGGCGTGAATTGATCGTAAAAAGAGTCGCCGCGTTTTTTAATGAGGGCGATCTTGTGAACCTTGGGATCGGCATGCCGACGATGGTCGCTAACTATATCCCGCCGGAAGCCAACGTAATGCTTCAATCCGAGAACGGTTTTATTGGCATTGGCCCCAGCCCCGAACCCGGAACAGAGGATAAAGATACAGTCAACGCCGGTGGTATCCCAGCCACAATAATTCCCGGCGGCGCATGTTTTGACAGCGCGACGAGCTTTGCACTGATTCGCGGCGGACACGTTGATGCGACGGTTCTCGGTGCTCTTGAAGTCGACGAGGCCGGAAACCTCGCAAACTGGGTTGTCCCCGGAAAATTGGTGCCGGGTATGGGCGGAGCAATGGACCTTGTCACTGGCGCAAAAAAGGTTATTATTGCGATGGAACACACCACAAAGGACGGCTCACCGAAAATACTCAAAAAGTGCACACTGCCTTTAACCGCCGTAAACGCGGTAGACTATATTGTCACGGAACTCGGAGTTATGGAGGTCACAAGCGACGGCATCCTGCTGACAGAGATCGCTCCAGGTGTGACCGTTGAGGAGATCCAGTCAAAAACTGAGGCAAAGCTCATTATTTCCGATAACTTAAAAACGATGTAGGTTGTGCCGCGCTTTCTCTGCTCTTTCAGGCTCTGCGCGGGAAATATTACCGAAAAACGAAATACCGGGACTTTCATGTCGTGTTCATGACAATGAAAGCCCCGGTATTTGTATCAGAGCTAAAATTGACATACCGGCCGGCTGCTGCTGGCGGCATATACCGATACAAAGCCTTATCGACGCGTTAGAAACGATTGAGATCTACCTCGGGATTTATGTACCGCCCCTTGTTTTGTGTCTCATTTCCGTACTGTACGGCGTTTGCGGGGCATCGGTGAAGGCATGCAAAACACATCGTGCAGGAGCCTTCCCAGTACGGCCTGCCGGAAGCATCGAGCCTGATGCATCGCATCGGGCATGCTTCGGCGCAAAGGCCGCAGGAGTTACATTTGCCGTCAGCGTGGAGTTTGCTCGTACCGCTCTTTGTGCTGACCTCCTCCATCTTCATGTAAAGGTCTTTCGGAGGGGCAGTGTCGGGCTTTCGGGGTGTTTTCCGTATGATTGACGCTGTTATACCATCAAGGTGAGTTTTTGCGTCATTGAGCATTTGCTCGATTTTTCGAGGTGGAGGAACCTCGGACCATACGATAAAGTTATCGGGCATGACGACATCATACGTGGCTGAAAGAGGGATGCCCTTTGATCTCAGCATCGTAAAAAGCGCTGCGGGCTCAGAGCCGGTGCTCTCTCCGCACGTAAAAACACCGTAGACATACTGGCCGGAGAATCCTTTCAGTATCAGCCGCTCAATAAATGCGGCGGCCGCTCCGGGAAGTGTCCATGCATAGGTCGGCAAAACGAAACCGAGGTATTCGTCGTTTGTGATATCGTATTCGAACTCCTCGTTACGCAGCGCTCTGCCTATAGATACGATGCGGTCGTTTGTCGCGTCACCTATCCTCTGAGCGGCATATAAAGAGTTACCAGTGGCCGAAAAACAGAAGATCATAATTGCGTTCCTTGTGTTTATTCATATGAAAAGTTCCCGAATGTGAAACGGCTGTCCGGATATCCCGGGCAGTCGTTTTCATCTGTTGAAGAAGATCAAGCCAGCTGCTTCCGGATCAGCCGGGATCATAGCGGTCCAGATAATCAGAAAGAAAGATCTCGTCTTTGATCTCCAGGCTCCGCTCTCCGCCAAGTGACTCAAGGTGGTGGATAAACTCGTGCTTGAGCGTACTTTCAAGCTGCTTTTTTAGTTCCTCATCTGTAAAATGCCCGTACACCCTCATAAAAGATCCGTAATAAACGGTGATGTACCTTCCCATGTTGCCGCCACAACTATACTCGGCCAATACATAGAGGTCGTTGTTTCTGCTGTGGGCGTTGAGTTTCTTTTCGGGCAGCAGAATAATACCCCCGTTGAGATCTTTGAATAAATCCTGAGGAAAACGGGCGAGGATTTCTTCGAGCATAGCTTCCATCTCATTCAGAGAGACCATGAAACGCCCACCCTCTCACCGAAAGGAATTCTCACCACAGCGCCTCGACTATGCGTCCTTTATCAGATTGAGCGTTTCTTTTGCAATAGTCATTTCCTCGTCGGTGGGTATGACCCATACAGAAACCTTTGAACGCGGTGTAGAGATACAGATCTCCTGGCCGCGGGTCTCATTGGGGACAGGGTCAATTTCTATTCCCAGATAACTCATATCCTTCACGGTGTTGTAGCGGATATCGGGGTTTGACTCTCCGATGCCGCCGGAAAATACGATAGCGTCGACGCCGTTCATAATGGCGGCATACGAGCCGATATATTTCTTGATGCGGTAACAGAAAATATATCTTACGAGAGCCGCCTGCTCGTTTCCCGACTTGGCCGCGGCTTCGAGGTCGCGAAAATCGCTGCTTAAGCCTGACAATCCAAGCACGCCGCAGTGTTTGTTGAGATAATCGTTAAGCTGCATGATGTCAAAATTATGCCTGTCCATAAGGTACATAGCGGCTCCGGCGTCAAGGTCGCCGCACCGTGTTCCCATAATAAGCCCCTCGAGCGGTGTCAACCCCATACTTGTGTCAATGGATTTCCCGTACTCGATCGCAGCCACGCTAGCGCCGTTTCCGAGGTGGCACGTGATCGTTTTCAACTCCTCAACAGGTCTGCCGATATTTTCGGCAACCCTGCGCGAAAGATAATAATGCGACGTGCCGTGGAAGCCGTAACGTCTGACCTTGAAATCTTTGTAATCACTGTACGGAATGCCGTACAGGTATGCATAGTTAGGTACGGTCTGGTGGAAGGCAGTATCAAACACGGCGACCATCGGCGTTCCCGGCATTGCTTTCTGGCACGCCTGAATACCGAGCATATTCGGTCTGTTGTGCAGCGGCGCAAGAGAAGCGCACTCCTCTATCGCAGCCATTACCTCATCATTAATGATAACAGGCTCCGAAAACTTTTCTCCACCGTGAACTACCCTGTGCCCGACGGCGTTGATTTCGTCCATGCCGGAGATAACGCCGTACTCCGGGTGCAGGAGCGTGTTGAGAACAAGCTGCATCGTCACCTCATGATTAGGCAGCTCCTGTTCAATGATTATACGTTCTCTATCAAAGGGTGTGTGCTTGAGCAAAGAACCTTCCGCACCTATACGTTCGGCGATGCCTTTCGCTATGACTTTTTCAGTGTCCATGTTGATGAGCTGATACTTCAAAGACGAGCTGCCCGCGTTGATGACCAGAATATTCAAAGATCAATTCCTCCCACGTAAATACTGTAATGATTCCCGACAGATCATCCGTGCGGCACTGCGGGGGACTTTGCTGTATCTGACTATTTCCGACGCCGGACGAACTGACAGTCTATCTTTTAGAATAGTATAAAACAACCGGCAAGAATGTGCAACATCAACATTAAGACATATGGTGATCATGCGTGCCGACCGGTTTTCCGACAGCGGAGAGCAGGATTTTGTTGCTGCAATAGACATTTTTTGAAATGTGATTATAATCTTTATGTAGCAGACGGAGCGATAAGGCTGTGCGGGGCTGTAATTGCCTGACTTAAGTCGTTCGGTTATACCGGCGTATAAATCCATGAACTATGTGAATAACGTATTGAGTGAGTGAGGAGAAAAATGAATTATCCTGAAATCCGCGAACTTATGTGCGATATCGGAAGACGTGTTTGGCAGCAGGGATGGGCCGCATCAAATGACGGAAACTTCACAGCAAAACTCGACGAAGGACTGTTTCTCACGACACCGACAGGTATAAGCAAAGGATTTATGACCCCTGATATGTTGATACTTGTCGACAGCAGCTGCCGCGTTCTGGAAAAGAGTAAATTGAGACCTTCAACCGAACTGCCGATGCATATTCGCTGTTACAAAGAGCGTCCGGATATCGGGGCGGTCGTACACGCGCACCCGCCTGTCGCCACAGCTTTCGCCGTGGCGCATATTCCGCTGGACAGCTATACTATGCCGGAGGCAATTATTGCCCTTGGCAGCGTCCCTATAGCGCCTTACGGCTGCCCTTCCACAGACGAAGTGCCTGAGTCGATCGCACCGTTTCTCCATGAGCATGACGCGATACTACTGGAAAACCATGGCGCCATAACTGTAGGAAAAGATCTTCTGACAGCATACTACAGGATGGAAACTTTGGAGTATTACGCAAAACTGACGATGAACACAAGATTGTTGGGGCAGGCATTTGAGCTCCCGGAGCACCGCCTTGAGGAACTGATGGATCTTCGCAATCAGTTCAATTATTCCGGGAAACACCCGGGGATCAAGAAATACCGCTGAGAGTCCCGCATATCTGAATAATGCGCTTTCACAGAGATGTTGACATGTCCGAAAGGTGCGCTAGAATATAAGTGTGAAAGCCGCACTATCCCCGGAAAAGACCTTCATCAGCGGCCTGATTGACCGGGAATTCATTTAACGGAGGGATTTGTTGTGACTGTAAAAGAAGCGCTGTATGCCCGGCGTTCAACAAGAGCATTTCTTTCAAAAAGTGTTGAGGAAGAAAAACTGCGTGCTGTCCTGGAGGCTGCAGTTCGCACGCCTTCATGGGCAAACTCCCAGCCGTGGGAGGTATTTGTCGCGACGGGTGATACACTTGAAAGGATCAAAAAGGGTTACAGTGAAAAATACGCTCAAAAAGCTGAAGCGGCACCCGAGACTCCGAGACCCCAGGCGTGGTCTGAAGCCGCAAAAAGGCGCCAGAAGCAGCTCCGTCCCGATATGCTGCGGGACTGCGGCAGCGCTGTAGACCAGTTCGGCATACTGAATCAAACGATGTTCAACGCGCCGGCGGTCATCTATATCTGCATGGATAAGATCCTGTCCGAGTGGTCGCTGTACGACATTGGGGCGTTTTCTCAGAGCATCATGCTTGCTGCTGTCGAACAGGGCCTCTCAACTATTCCCGCAATAACGCTCATGCTATATCCCGATGTGCTCCGCCGCGAGCTGAAGATTCCGGATAACCTTAAACTCACGATCGGCATTGCCATCGGATATGCAGACAAAGAGAACGCGATAAATAACTTTGTGAGCGCCAGAGACCCCATCAGCGAAACAGTGCATTTTCTTTATTGATCCCGGTCCGGTTCAGTTTTGACAAAAGAGCATTCAAGACCTGATACCCCATCGGCCTTGAATGCTCTTTTTCGGCTGCAAAGCGTTTATTCTGTTTTTATGAGGAGTAATTATGCCGAGCAACGTCGCGCACTATGTGTTCGGGCAGGATGTTCTTGAAAGGCTGTCGGGAGATGTTCGTGAGGAAGTGACAGCCTCAAAAAAAGAATTTGATATAGGTCTTCAGGGGCCCGACATTTTTTTCTACAGTATCACAAACCGCAGGATATCAAAGTACGGTTCTGAACGCCATAATCAGCCGGCCGAGAAGATGTTTTTGCCGATGGTCGAAAAGCAGCGCAGCGGAGCGGCGCTGGCTTATATTGTCGGCCTTATATGCCACTACGCTCTTGACCGCCGCTGTCATACATACGTAAACGGCAGCACCCGGAATATTGCCGAACATTTTGAGATGGAGTCTTATTATGACAGGCATATCATCGCGCGCCGGAATCTGATAAGCAGGCGGCATCAATATATCCCCGCTGCCGGATTTGATTGCGGCGCGATAGCGGAATTGTGGCCGCATATAACTCCGGAGATAATCAGGAATTGCGTGAAGACGCAAAGATTCGTGATAAAGTTTCTTGACAGAGGGTTCCCGCCGTTTCTTAATTCCTTTTTGAAAAACCGGGGCGAGATTACCGCACTTTCACTTCCGGATTCGATGAGCGATAAACAGACCGAGCACGCAAACTGTCTTGATTTTCTCTATGAAATGGCACTTGAGGAGTGTGAAGCGCTGATTGCGGATGCGGTTGGATCCATGGGCACGGAGCATCCCGTCCTCAGCGGTTTCGGCATGAATCACAAAGGAGAGCGCCCCGGCGTTTAGGCGCGAAGACGGGAGATGCCGATATCTAGCCCCGGCTTTTGTTAGCGACGGTTTCTTTTTGTGCCTGTCATTTTGAACAGGATCCTGCCCAGAGCATTATTTCTTCTTAGTTCAACAGCTTTATATCTGCACAGTTCGTGGCAGCACAG
>JAAYAR010000134.1 GCA_012719235.1 Clostridiales bacterium | reverse complement strand
CTGACAATGCCCGAAACTATGAGCATGGAACGGAGGGCTCTTCTCAAGGCTTACGGGGCCGAGCTCGTATTGACCGACGGGCCGTCGGGTATGGCGGGCGCGATAAAAAAGGCCCTGGAGCTGGCTGAGCAGATACCCGGGAGTTTCATACCGGGCCAGTTCGAAAACCCCGCGAACCCCGAAGCGCATTATAAGACGACGGGTCCCGAGATCTGGTCGGATACGGACGGCGCGGTCGATATTTTCGTCGCCGGAGTCGGAACGGGCGGCACTCTGAGCGGAGCCGGCAAGTATCTAAAAGAAATGAAACCCGCCGTAAAGGTCGTGGCGGTCGAGCCTGCCGCATCCGCGCTGCTCTCCGGAGGGACGGCGGGCAGCCACGGCCTGCAGGGTATCGGAGCAAACTTTATACCGGACACGCTGGACCGGAGCATCTATGACGAGGTCATAGCGGTGTCTGACTCCGACGCGTATGAGACTGGCCGCGAACTGGCGGCCACGGAGGGGATCCTTGCGGGAATATCGGCCGGGGCGGCGCTCCGGGCCGCGGCGGATCTCGCAGGACGACCAGAAAACAGAGGAAAAATCATCGTAGTTCTGCTCCCGGATACAGGCGAGCGGTATCTGTCAACTCCAATGTTCAGTGAGGTGTGATATGAAAATGAAACAAGCGATAGCAAACGCATCAAAACGTATCGGCGAGAACTACAAAAACGCGGACGTGCCCATCTACGGCGAAAAAAAGCGGCTGCCCGACAAGGATATGGTCATCGAGATCATCCACGACTTCCAGAAAGTCTTTTTCCCGATGTATTTCGGCGACAAGGATCTTTTGCTGCTGCCGCCGGAGGAATACGCCTCGCTGATGCTGCACCGCATCTATCGGAAACTGAGGGCTCAGCTTGAGCTTGCCCTGGACGACGATCCGTGCATGGCGGGCAGAGCCGAGGAGGTCTGCCTTGCGCTGATAGAGAGCGTGCCCGAAATACAGCAGAAACTGATGAAAGATCTCTCCGCCAATTTCGAAGGCGATCCGGCGGCAAGCAGCAAAGAGGAGGTCATTTTTGCATACCCCGGCCTCTTCGCCATTTTTATCTACCGCATCGCACATGAGCTTTACGTGCAGCAAGTGCCAATGATCCCCAGGATAATGTCCGAATACGCCCACAGCCTCACAGGGATAGACATAAACCCGGGGGCAACGATCGGCGAGTATTTCTTCATAGACCACGGCACGGGCATCGTCGTCGGAGAGACGAGTGTTATAGGCGACCACGTAAGGATGTATCAGGGCGCGACACTTGGCGCGCTGGCGCCGTACGGAGCGCGGAAAAATACAGGCAAGAGGAGACACCCGGTCGTAAAGGACAACGTTACGATCTATTCGGGCGCGACCATCCTCGGGGGCGACACCGTGATCGGGGAGAACACGGTCGTGGGAGGCAACACCTTCCTGACACAATCCGTCGAAAGCAACATGACTGTGAGCCTGAAGACCCCTGAGATGCACTTCCGGGACAACAAGCGCACGCTGTAAAAAAGAGCCCGGCCAGGACCAATCTCCCTTTTTCGATTTAAACTTTTGCTCTGCCCCAACTCTTGACACAGAGCCAAAAAGCACAGGCTGCGAGCCTGTGCTTTTG
>JAAYAR010000133.1 GCA_012719235.1 Clostridiales bacterium | reverse complement strand
TTTCTTAACTTTGCCTCGCCGTATGTCACGTGGGCCATATCCGTATAGAGCCTGAATACAGTCTCGTCATACAGCTTTTTTCCCAGACGCCATCTGAGGGGGACTGTAGACCAAAAATCCATATACTGCGCGTCCCACAGCGGGAGCCACCAGTCGTAACCCCAGAATTCATACACGCGCACCCCGTTTACGAGGTATTTGGACTGAAACTCCTGCCAGACCCACCGCTCATATGCGTCGCAGGCCGTCTCCCGGTCCATATCGGAATCAACACCCGCGCAGCGGAGGATCCTTTCCGCGAGTTCGGGCCGAAGCACCTTCTCCTGCCCGCTCCATTGCCACATGGTATAGTGTCGGTCCAGGATCTCGCCGGCAAACTCGTCGGGGCTTACCGGACTTTTCCGGGCGAAGCCTTCGCGAATATGTCCGCCGCCGATAAAGTCACCGCTGTGCCCGGGTACGATAACGGCCTCATCCGGGATATATTTCTTGTTTTTCAGCACCCGTAGGGCCGGCCAGTCTCTGTCAAAGCACGTGCAGCACAGGCCGTCGGCCATCCTGTCGTATCGTTTCCACTCTTTCGAATTGATCATTTCAAATATTTCATCCCCGTCGTAATGGACGGCGGTCCAGGGGAGGTCCAGATTGTCCGCAACTTTTTTGCTCACAGCCGTATCCGGGTTCCCCCGCTTTCCGAAGGTGAACGTCCTGACGTCCGGGAAGCCTGTCCGCTTGAGCATAAGAACAACAAGCCTCGAATCGTACCCACCGCTGAGCGGCACCACGATCGGCCTTCCCGCCGCGTATTCCGCCAATCGGCAGAACGCCTTGTCCAACTCTCCGATATTACGTTCAGTCAGTTCCCGGAACTCCCGTTCTTTTTCCGCTCGATCGAGCTTTCGTCCTGATCCCCCGTTCAAATCCGTGTGGGTGAAGATATAATACCTCTTGGCCGCCCTCTGCTTTTCAATGGCGACATACCTGTCAATAAACAGATATTCCCCTGCCTGCAGCTGCTTGATCTGCGTGTATAAGGTATCAGGTCCCGTGACATAGCGCGTCAAGAGCAGCTCTTTTTCTGCCGGGCCATCCTTATTCTCGATACCCGCCCGCTCCCTGATCAGGTGCGGGTCGTCGCTGAGCAGCACTTTTCCGTTATCGATACAGTAAAAGACCGGTATGCTCCTGACCCTGTCGACGGCCGCGAATATGGTGCTCTCGGATACCGATACGACCGCGAAGAAGCCGTTACACCGGGATGGCATACTCTCAAGAGCTCCGCCCGCGCTGTCAAAGCTCCTGGCAAGAAGGCCCGCCGTCATCAGCTTGCCGTCAACGAATGCGCTCCCCGCGGCCAGGGTGTTCCCGCACCGGGCCCATCTGCTTCCGAAACAGATCTCGGCTAAGACTCTTGTTTCTGTCATATACGCTCTCTCTTTCTTCTTAACATGGCGGACAAAGATCCGGACAGTTCGCGTATCTCCTCCGGTGTGACGACGCCCGTGGCAACGCAGAGCAGGATAAAGGCTGCCGGCAGTATAACGCAGGGGATCAGATCCGTAAGGACGGCATACACGATGCGGGAGTACGCGTAATAACAGCCGTACAGGGCGGCGGTTATCACGAGAACGATCAGAGGCTTCTTCAGACTGTACCCGATCCGCATCAGCCGCCCCGATATCACGGCGTAGAACACGAGGATGAACAGGTAGGACACCACGGTGGAGAGGGCCGCACCGAATATGCCCAACCCCGGGATAAATATAAAGTTCAGACCGATGTTCAGGACTCCGCCCGCTGTCAGTATGGCCGAATCCAGATAGGTCTTGTTCTCCATCTCGATACCCAGATTGAAAAAACGCGTCTCTGCGAACAGAAAAACCGCGAGCGCAATAAGCGGGACTGTCGTATAAGCCGTGAGGTACTGCCTGTCGGCAAATACGCAGATAAGCGGGCGGGAGAAGACGGACAGGCACAGGATGAAAAAACATCCGAGAATATGGTACCGGGTAAAAGCGTCGTCAAACAGGTTCCGCGCGCGGTCGCTCCTCCAGTTCTCGTATTTATACGTTGTGAATACCTGCCGGAACGGGGTGCAAAACAGCGGGTCTATCTGCATGCCGATCTTGTACCCCACGGAGTAGACGCCGGTCTCTCGGAGAGTGCGATACCCCGCCATGAAGAATCTGTCGGAGAAATTCAGCGCCGCGGCCGAAAGATTGCCCGGCATCAGACCGATCGAGAATTTCAGCATTTTTGAGAGCATCCCGCGGTCGAGCTCCAGCCTGAGCTTCCTCAAGTTGATTATGATGAAATACAAAAGAAGTACGAGATTTGCGATCGTCTGGCCGGCGAATATTCCCACGATGCCGCCGGAGCGGATGATAAGAAAGTACGCGATAAGCGCGACGCTGGCTGCAGACTTGATCAGGTTTATCGGAACTATCTTTCTTGCTCTGTATTCCAGGTAGTAGTCGCATTCGAAGATCGTGCATGTCTGTATAAACAGATTGTTCAGCACTATCAATACGAAGACGGTCCTGAAATCCTCAACTGAGTCTTTGAGCGGCTCAGCGAGCATCGATACGCCGATCATGATCAAAGCAGCGGACGGGCCGATGATGGCTGAAAAAGTGAAGACTGTATTGCGAAGCTTTTGCCGCATATCCGGGCTGTAATCGTTGTAAAACCGGTAGTAACCGGTATATATTCCCAGAACGAGAAATAACCCCGTCACTTCCGATATCGTTGTAAATATGGACAACCGGCCGTACTGGGCTACGGACAGATACCGCGTATAAAGGGGCAAAAGCAATACGGACAGCGACTGCAGCAATATCTGTCCCGCGGAGTAGACAAGACCGATCTTTACAAAATTTCTTTTCGGCGGCATGGCAGTTCAGCCCTCTTCCCCGCGTATTTCCAGTAGTAGTCGGGATCCCCGATCCGAAAGGCCTCCCGCAGCCCGCCGTGCGCCACCTGGAACAGATCAAGCCCGAAGCCCAGATTCGCCTCGATGGCCACCGGTCCCGCCCCGGTCAGCGCGATATCCCACCCCAGATATGTAAACCACGGCAGCTTCGCGGCGCAGTCCAGCGCGAAACGCAGGACTGCCTCCCAGCCCCCGTTGGAGAATCGGGAGAATCTGAAACCGGTGTCCGGGTGGGCCGAATACTTTTCCCCTGTTTCGGTGATCCCGAAGTCCGCCGTTTTCCCGGTTGAACCGTCGACTTTCAGAACGATCCCGCCCTGGCACACGTTGTCCACCTCTCTGCCGCCGCACCCGAACCTTATCACGGAACAGACGGCCCTGACGCTGCCCCCGATATTCTCGGTGGCAATCCGAAATGTGTTGACCGAGTTCGGATAGACAGCCGACAGGGATCTGTGCTGCACGAGCCCTGCCTGAAGGATGTAGTCTCCCCGAAGTACATCCCGTGACAGGAAACCGCCCAGTTCGCCGCCGTTTTTGTCGCGATAGCAGCCTTCTTCGTCGCGCGTGAAAACAATAATGCCGTGCCCTCCCGAGCCGTATGCCGGTTTGACGAATATTTTCCCGGCCCCCGAGGCCGCAGCCTCCTCTGTCACCGCTTCCGCAGTCTCCGGGCTGAAACAGCCGTCGTATAAGCGGCCTCTGACGATCGCCCCCAGAGACCGGGGCGTCGGGATATCAAGGCTCCGGAACAGGCTGTCCGCCACGACCTTGTCCTCCAGCAGGGGTGCGTATTCATCACCGTCATAGTGCGGAAGAAAAAGAGTATAGAAGAAAAAATCCGGGATGTAGTCCCTCAGCTCGATGTCAGAAAGCCGCGACTGCTCGCGATAGTGGTTGTAGCGAAAATAGTGGAGAGGATAGCATCGCCAGAATCTTCTGCATAGGTCGATCTCCCGGGCTATCTGCCGCATGTTCTTTTTGTTTTCGCAGGTTTTATAACGGAGCAGCGCCTGCGCCATTCGGTCATTGATTTTTTTATATGTAAACCTGTGCTTGATCTCCCTGAGCCTCAGAGCGGCATACCGCTGCTTCCAGTCGCCGTCCGGCATTCGATCACCCCTGTCAGAGAGCTATATACGGCTTCCTCCGCGGGTATGCCCGCAGCCTCCGTATCCACGGGCAGGTGCTGAACCAGATAGCGCAGCTTTCCGTGTCCGGTCCTCTCGATATGCCGCTTGACGCCGACCTCGACTTTCATTGAGGGGAACCAGTTTCGGAACTCATTCCCGACGATAAGCAGGTCCTGTGAGGAAAGTTCCTCGACCGGTTCGATATACAGTCGGACCGCCCCGGGCACGAACTGCACGTACTGATACGCGCTTATCTTGTCTTTTATCGGCCACAGCGCGTTGTCGGAAAACATGAACGGCACGAGTTCCCCCCGGGCGTCGACCAGATAATCCTGAGCGCGCCCCCGGACGCTTTTAAACCCGGTCCGGCTCTTGTCGCGCTCAGACCCGTCAGGCGCGTTGATCACTATGTCCCCTGTCCGGTATCGGATAAACGGGAACGCATAGTTGTTAAATCCCGTACACACGATCTCGCCAGGTTCGTCATCTCCGACGGCATCCTCACCGTCATTATTGATGAACTCCGTAAATCCGTATTCGCCCACAAGCCGGTAACCCCTCCCCGCACCGCAGTCGCCGGCAAGGCAGCTTCTTTCGCTGTGGCCGTAGAAGCTGTATACCCTGGAGCGGAAAGCCTCTTCGATTCTTTGCCTCTGACTGTCGTACAGGACCTCCGAGGAGCAGATGACCGCTTTCAGGTTCCTGAGTTTCATCTCAATTTCATGCCGCAGGATATAGCCCGACAATATGCTTATCGAGGACGGATACGCCTGTATATAATCGGGGTCAAACCGGGCGATCCTCCTTACGTAGTCGGACATGTTATCTGAATTCATTTTGACAGTGGAGAGGATAAGGTTTGACCCTTTATACTCGTAATGCCCTTTAGCCGGTATCACCCTGCGCAAAATGACCGAGCGGTTCACCTTATGGATGTCGTAGCCCACGTCCTCCCATAAAAACGTTATAAATGCCCACTCCCGCTGATCCGACACTCTTTTCTGGTCGAAGAATCCCATCGGGACACCTGTAGTCCCGCCCGTTATCTGATACCTCAGCTCGCTCTTGCCGAAATTGATCGCAACAAGCTCCTCCTGATGTTCCCGTATGATCTGCCTGGTCAGATAGGGGAGCTTTTTCATGTCGGAAAAGCTCCTTATATCTCCGGGTTTCAGGCCGTTTTCATCGAATACGCGGCGATAGTACGGCACGTTCAGATACGCGTGCCTCAGCAGCTTTTGCAGCTGCTCAAGCTGGTACTGCCCGCGCTGCTGCTCCGTCCACCCGCGGGTCTGCTGCAGAAACGAGTAGAATTCATGATACCTGCGGCCTAACCGCACCTCGTACGGGATGGACCCGTACAGGCTTTTAAGCGGCCTGAGCAATACGTAGGGACAGTTTTTTCTGACAGCATCAAGCATGCGGCAGCCTCTCCAACATCAATACCGGAGTACCCCTATGTGCGTTATGACAGGTTCGTTCGGACGTATATCTTCTATTACGATCCTGGTGGTTTTCCTCAGCGTTCCGTACGACTCGCTGACGACGCCCTCCATCTGCCGTACCGGGTGCCTCGGGCGGATCCGCATATGCAGGCGCACCTTCCCGTTTTTCAGGATAAAGCCCGACGGAGTACCGGCAACTTCCACCTGCGGGTCGAGCATAAACCCTAAATCCGCTCTGAACGGCTTCAGAGAATCTCCCGACAGAACGTCACGAATCGTTACACCGCTCCGGGAAAAATCAACGCTTCTTCTGTGTATCAGTCCGTATTCCCGCCGGTAGCCGGTATGCGCGCCCGAAAATCGCTCTTGTGAGAACTTCAGGCACCTCGAGAACGTCTTCTCTTTGATCAGGAACAATTCGTCCCGAACAGACTCGTTTTGCTCGGCTCCTTCGATGAACAGCGTGTTATGGGAGCGGGTGCTGCGAAACAGTTCTCTCATACCCCGGTCTGCGGAGTATACGTATGTGCCGGGGTCGACAAAAAAGTCGAAGCCGCAGGCGCTCATCACGAAGCTCAACTGATCATTGTGAACATGCCCCGTCAGCCCCCTGTCCGCAAAACGCCCGCACCGGATGAGCACATAGAGGTCGTGATCGCGAAACAGATACAGGCCGAATCCGCAAAAAGCGTCCGCCGCGGCGCTCGGGGCGCTCACTGCGGCCGTCGAATCCTCCGGGTCATGCGGGAACTTATCTGAAGTCCAGAAAACATCCTCTATCATAGGCGCGGCAGCCCGCAGGAGATCCTCTCTGCCGAAATACCCGGCCGCCGGCGCAAGAACGTGCCTGAAATCCCGGGGGGTACGGTGAAAATATGAGGAAAATACCAGGAAACGCCCGTCGTCCGAATCGCCGATAAGAGGGCAAAAACCGTCCGGTTTCACCAGCTTGAGGATCAGGCCGCACATTTTTTCAAGTCTTCCCGTGAAGCGGTCCGACAGCTTGACGCCGTTTCGCCGGCAGATCAGAGCGGTCAGCAGGAATACTTCCGTTACAAACTTATGGTAATAGGTCGACAATTCCTTGTGCGACCCCTCTTCAAAAACCTGGGATCTCATCTGCCGCTCAAATCCGTTGAGGCCTTTTCCAAGCCACCTCCGGGCAGCAGATCCTGCGCGGGATCCCGCGTTTGCGAAATACAGCCCGAGCCATATCAGCCCTGCAAAATGCGCGACATAATGGTTATTTTTATTTCTGCACTGATAGCGGCAGTGCCGCTCGATAAACGCGCCGTGCTCATACAGGCTCATGTTGAAGGTCGAGAGAAAACCGGGATCATTCGCGAAGGCGCCGCGGAAAAAGAGCGATCCCGCTATCCAGTTCACCGATCTGATCGCCGCTTCCATGACCGACGTCCAGTTGACCGAAAAACCCGCCGGATTGTTTTTGATCCAGTCGGTTAGCTGCTCCGTAAACTCATTGCTGTATTTTTTGTCGCGGGTGAGGTACCAGGCCTTCCCCAGCGTAATGAGATGGTGAAACCGGGAAAGCTCCCACGGAACTTTGACATCCGCGGCGTTCATCAGGTCCACCGTCCTGATGCATTTGAAGTACTCGTTCTTCCAGACGTATCCGCTGTTATGATCCGTATTCCATGATATCCTGTCGCCAAGATACATGTGGCCGCGCCCGAGGATGTTGAATCGGTGCGCGCATATCATATCCGCCTCACCTATGCACCCGGCGGCAAGCGACCCGGAATATATGCCGTCCGGCCCGTCCGAGACCTTATCGAGAACGTCAGATAAGGACAGCATATTGCTGTGAAAGTTTTCAAGTCCTTTCGCGGCTGTTTTCTTTCCGCCGATCGAAGCGAGGCGGCCCTGCGCTCTGCGCGCCGCATTTTTGCCGAGCCCCACAAGTGATCTCACCGCTTCAGTAAGCATTTTTGTCTCCGAGGAGCAAGGGGAGCGTTCGCAGTATGAGTTTCAGGTCGAAAAGAAAGCTTCTCTCCCTGATATACCTGAAATCGAGCATCACCATCTCGCTGAACTGGATAGAGTTCCTCCCGCTTA
>JAAYAR010000132.1 GCA_012719235.1 Clostridiales bacterium | reverse complement strand
ATGCAGCTCGAGCCTTTTAACGACCCCCTGGTGCGCGAGGCGCTGTTCTACGCTATTGATTCTGAATATTTCCTCGAGGACTTCTTCTACGGTGAGGAATCGGCCGTGGGCAGCTACCTGCCCCCCAACACAAAATACGCCGTGAGAGACTACTTCAAACCCGAATTCAGCATAGAAAAAGCAAAGCAGCTTCTGGCCCGGGCCGGCTATCCCGACGGCCTTGAGATCACTATGTGGGGCGCCAACGACGCACTCGGACAGCCCCCTTCCATCATCGCCCAGGATATGCTGAGCAACGCCGGCTTTAAGGTGAACCTGCAGAGCGTCGACTTCGGCGTATGGATCGACAAGATAAGAAACGGGCAGGCCCCGTGCTGGGTCGCCTACAATACGACCGGCACTATAGGCGACGACACCATCATACGCTACACGAGCCAGTACTACCCCGGCAACAACTGGTGCGGCGTACTTGACGAGGAATACGACGCCCTTGTCGCAGCCGGGCAGGCCGCCACGACGGAAAAAGAAAAGATGGAATATTACCACGCCGCGCAGAAGCGCATGATGGACCTGCAGGTCATATACCCCGTATCCACGTTCACGGTCGGCTCGGTTATGCAGAATAACGTGAGCGGCCTGGAATCCTGGGGGGATCAGGCATTCCGCGCCCACACGATAACGGTGGGCTGACAGCTAAAACTTCACAGATAAAAATAACCGGAGGGCAGTGCGCGTCCTCCCCGGCAAAGGGAGGACGCTCATTGCTGTCGTCCGGCATACTTTAAGGTTGTTGCTGATGAAACGGTTTATTCTCACAAGGCTGCTCTTTACCATCCCCACGCTTCTGGGGGTGTTTATAGTAGTGTTTTTCGTCATCCGCATGATCCCGGGCGACCCGGCCGCGGTCATGCTGGGTCCCACCGCGACTCAGTCGCAGATAGAGGTCTACCGCGCAGCGCACGGACTTGACAAGCCTGTGATCGTGCAGTTCTTTTTGGCGCTGTCCAACCTGTTCAAAGGGGATCTGGGAATGTCTCTCAGTCACAACAAACAGGTGCTCGGTCTGGTGCTGAGACGGCTGCCCGACACGGTGGAGCTGGCCTTCACAGGCATCATCATAGGCACGGTATTTGCGGTGATACTCGGGGTCATAGCGGCGAGCTTTCGCGGCAAATGGCCGGATCTGCTGATAATCTTCTACTCCACACTGGGCATGTCGCTGCCCACTTTTTACATAGGCCTCTGGGTGCTCGTCATTTTCGCTCTCAAACTGGGGCTCATCCCCGTAGTAACGAATATGGCGACCGGACTGCCGCACTGGAAGACCCTTTTCGGGCCCGTGCTGACGATGGTCGTGGGTATGTCCCTGGCAAGAACGACGCGCTCGTCCATGCTGGAGGTGCTGCAGGAGGACTTCATCCGCACCGCAAGAGCAAAGGGCGTATCCGGAAAAGGGGTCCTGTTCAAGCACGCTCTGGGCAACGCGCTGATCCCCATCGTCACGATGGTCGGCTATGGTCTCGCGATATCTTTCGGAGGCGCCATAGTACTGGAAACGGTGTTTGCCCGAAACGGCGTCGGAAAACTGCTCATTGACGCGATAACGGTGAGGGACTACCCGCTGATACAGGGGGCCACGCTGGTGATCGCCGTTTTCATGATCTTATCGAACCTACTCACGGACATAGTCACAGGTCTTGTAGACCCGCGCATCCGTGTGTCGGGCGACGACCGGGATTGACGGGGGGGCGGAGCAATGAATTCTGAACCGCTGATCCGTATCGAAGGCCTGACGAAGCAGTTTTCGATAAGCAGGGGGAAAAATCTGAGAAAAGCAAAGTTCACGGCCGTAAACAACGTTAGCTTCGATATAAACAAAGGAGAGGTGTTCGGCCTCGTGGGCGAATCCGGCTGCGGCAAGAGCACCCTCGCGCTGCTCACTCTGCGGCTTATGGAACCGAGCGGCGGCGCGGTCTATTATAAGGGCAGGAACATTTTCGATCTGAAATATAATGCGATGCGGGTGATAAGAAGGGATCTGCAGATCGTGTTTCAGGACCCGTACGACTCGCTTGACCCGCGCTTTAACCTGCAGCAGATCATGGAGGAGCCGTTTATAATACAAAAACAGGGCAGCAGACGGGAGCGTTCCGAGCGCATAGCGCAGCTGCTTGACGCCGTCGGGCTTGGGACACAGCTCCTTAACCGCTACCCGCACCAGCTCTCGGGAGGCCAGCGCCAGCGCCTTTGCATCGCGCGCAGCCTTGCGCTCTCGCCCGAGTTCCTGGTCTGCGACGAGGCTGTAGCGTCGCTCGACGTATCGATACAGGCGCAGATAATCAACCTGCTGCTCGACCTTAAGGAAGAATTCGGGCTGACATATATGTTCATCTCTCACAACCTCGCGGTCGTCAAGTTCGTCTCCGATCGGGTGGGCGTAATGTATTTCGGCAACCTCGTGGAGCTTGCCGATAAGGAGAACCTTTTCGGGAACGTTCAGCACCCGTACACCGCTGCCCTTCTGTCCGCCGTGCCCGACCCCTTCGGTGCGGGAAAAAGGCGCGACGTTCTGCGCTCCGGAGTACCCAGCCTTATTGATCCCCCGGGCGGCTGTGTGTTCCACCCAAGGTGCAAATACGCGACGGAGCGCTGCAGCCGGGAAGCCCCGTGCCTGCGCGATATCGGCGGCGGCCATCTTGTTGCGTGCCACAGGGCAGGCATCATGAACGGGGAGGTTAAATGAGATGAAGACGATCCTGAAAAACAAGTTTATCGTAATAGGCGGCGGGATCATTCTGGTGATCGCGCTGATCTCTGTATTCGCGCCTCTTCTGACCGATTATGATTACGGCAAGGTCGACCTTCCGAACAAGCACCTGCCCCCGAGCCTTACGCATTTGATGGGCACCGATCTTTACGGCCGCGACGTCTGGTGCCGCGTCGCATACGGCGGACGCATCTCTTTGACTGTGGCTATCGGCGCTATGGCTGTGGCTCTCGTGTGCGGTACGCTCATCGGCACGTTCGCGGGGTTTGTCAGAGGCTGGGCAGGCTTCGTGCTCGACCGCATAAACGACGTCATGATGGCATTTCCGATGCTTCTTCTTGCGCTTATAATCGGGGTGGTCCTGGGCCCGTCCCTCAACACGATGTTCTTTTCTATCGGCATACCGTGCATACCGATGTTCTACCGCGTCGCCAGGGCGACTACGATGTCGATCAGCGAGCGCAGCTACGTCCTTGCGGCGAGGTCGATGGGCAGCAGGAGATGGCGCATCATATTCCGGCACGTCATACCGAACGTTCTGCCGCACATACTCGTCATCATGTCTTCAGCTATGGGCGGCGCGATCCTCGCCGAGTCCTCGCTGGGCTTTCTCGGCTTCGGTATCCCCCAGCCCACACCCTCCTGGGGACTCATCGTGAACGAGGGCAAGACCTTCATGTTCACCTATCCCTGGACGACGGCTTTTTCCGGCGCGATCATAGCGCTGACCATACTGGGCTTCAACCTGCTGGGCGACGGGCTGCGCGACCATATGGACCCGAAGATCCGCAACAGCCCCGGGCGTTAAGGAGGCGTGGCAATGGAAGACAAACACCTT
>JAAYAR010000016.1 GCA_012719235.1 Clostridiales bacterium | reverse complement strand
GTGAACTTCCTGCGTACCTTCGCGGAGACCGGCGGCGACCTCATCCAGTTCAATATCGTCAGTAACGAAATGCTGCGCGACGCGCAGCTGCACCCCGAGAACTACAGGGACCTGCTCGTCAGGGTGGCCACATACAGCGCGTATTTTGTTGAACTGGGCCCAAGGGGACAGCAGGAGATAATCGACAGAACGACGTTCCTGGGATTCTGAGCCGCGATCCCGGCTCTTTTCAGGGTCGTGGCCCCCGGGGCCCGGGTTTTTGGTAAGAAAATGAAAATCGGATAAAAAAGACGGGGGACAACGCTGCTTCGGCGGCAGCTCCCGTCTTTTTTATTTCTGTTGTTAAGTAAATATAAATATCATGCGTCGACTCCGCTCGACGTCACATATGTAAGGTCAGGCGAACCTGCCTATGTCCATAGCGATGCTGTGCGCTTCACTTGTCGCTTCGGTGATCGTCCTCGGCATCAGGCAATCTCCTATCTGGTAGATAACAGGCGCGCAGAATCGCAGGGCATCGGCTTCTTCTCTCAGCGGTTTTTGTCCCACCGCGTAAATGACCGTATCGGCTTTGATGAGCTTCCTGCCGTATTGTCCCTCGGTAAGGACACCCTCTTTTGAGATGCCGAGCGCTTTCGTGTCAAGATAAATCTCGATCCCCAGCCTTTTCAGCTCAAGATCAACTGCGACAGCGTGAAGATGGTTGCTGCCGTATGTCAGCTCGGGCCGGACTTCAATGATGGAGACCTTACGGCCCATCATCGCCAGATGGATGCCAAGCTCCATCCCGACGAGCCCGCCCCCGATGATCGCCGTATTCGCGCCCGCCTTCGAGGGGTCGTAATATACGTCTTCGGCGCTGAATACGTTTTCCGAGCCTATACCTTCGATCCGGGGCACGACCGGACGCGAACCGAGGGCGGCGATAATAACGTCCGGTGAAAAGCTCTCCGCTGTCTGCGGTGTCACCTCGGTGCTTAAATATACGCGGACGCCCGACCATGCGACTGCCTCCGCCTGCCGTGCGAGATATTTGGTCAGGTTTTTCTTGAACGGTACGCCGTTTTCACAATTGAGTACCCCGCCGAGCCTGTCCGTCTTTTCGCAGAGGATGACTTCATGCCCCCGGTCCGACGCCGTGAGAGCAGCCTGCATGCCGCCTATGCCGCCCCCGGCGATGAGTATTCTTCTCTTCTTTGCGGGAAAGTAACCATACAGTTCCTCTGTCTCCCTCCCGGTCCTCGGGTTGATGGCGCACAGATATTGCCGTTTCCTGATGCGGTTTGAAAAGCAGGCGAGACAGCGCATGCAGGTATTTATCTCGTTTTCCCTGCCTGTTCTGGCTTTTAAAGGCAGATCCGGATCCGCCAGCAGGCCGCGGGCGACCGCGATAATATCCGCCTTCCCCGAGGCGATTATCTCTTCCATAAGGTCAGGGTCAGCCAGGGCGCCGACTGTGGCGACAAACGATCTTTTTATATGCTTCTTTATTTCCGCGGCGTACTTGACGTTTGCGCCGTCTTCCAAAAACATGCTCGGGTGTGTGACGGTGAAAACTTCCCGGACCTCATGGCTGCCCGCGGAAACATGGATGATGTCGGCACGGCCGTCAAGCTGCCGTGCGATGGCGACACCTTCGTCTATGTCGTAGCCCCCCGAGTGGCATTCGGAGCCGCTGATGCGTATCTCCACCGGAAAATCCCGCCCCACAGCTTTTTTGATCGCGTCGCATATAGCCACGGGGAGCCGGCATCTGTTTTCGACGCTGCCGCCCCAGCGGTCGGTCCGTGTGTTGCTGAAGGGTGATACGAACTGTGAAATGAGCCATCCGTGGCCGCCGTGTACCGTTACCATACCGAAGCCGCTCTGCTTCGCGAGGACGGCGGCCTGTGCGAAGCTTTCTATCGTTCTTTCGATGATCTCCTCCGTCATCGGAAGGATGTGCCGGCCCTGCTCGTCCGTGTATTCCACCGGGCCGTATATGGGATTGCCCTCCTGCCACGAGCCGAAAGAATGACTCCCTGCGTGCTGCAGCTCGATCGACGGGACAGCTCCGTGCCGTGAAATGGATGTCGCCAGCTTGGCGAGCTGCGGAAGAATGCTCCTGTCGCCAAGATCAATGTTGCTGCTCACGGACCTGCCGATAGTCGTATCAACGGTGCAGTTGCCCATGCACACTGCCGCCGCGCCGCCGACAGCTTTGCGCTCATATTGAGCACAGGTCTCAGGTGAGGGGGCATTGTGGCTCGTCAGGTTTGTCGGCCCGGTCGCGGACGCGAATATCCTGTTGTTGAACACCGTGTTCCCGATAATCAGTTGAGAGAACAGATTCGGATACCTGCAGTTATTCATATTATTCACCGGCTCTTATCGCCGGCCCTCCGTATGCCCGGGATATAGGGCTTTTGTATTCGGCCTGTTGTCTTTAACTGAAATACGCGAGCAGTTTGTAAAGCGGACATTTGCGATTGGTTTATTATACCACACTTTCACGCTGCCGTTAACAACCGGTAAATAATTCACATATACCGACTAAGGTAAGTACGTTGTTGAAGGTAAGAACCAGGTCCGGTTTTCCGGAATATAGCCAGTCTACCGTCATGCTGTCGGCCGATCCTACCGCTTCTATGAATTCCGGGATGTTTACAACAGATATCAGGTCAGACTTTACTTCTATTGCGGCGGCACCAGTCCGCAGAGGGCAAAAGTGCCGGCTTAT
>JAAYAR010000131.1 GCA_012719235.1 Clostridiales bacterium | reverse complement strand
GAATCCGGCAGTAGGACACCCAAAGAGGACGTGATTCAGGAAATGGCAAAAGTGCTTAAGGTCAAGCCCAGGGCCATCGCCGATCCTGACTGGAACACTTACATGGGCCTCATGTACATGTTCTTCGACCTGGAAGTAACGTACGGGATCCATGTGGACGAGATCGATGGGGAGCTCTGTCTCCGTCTGGATCGTTCCCGCAAGGACTACGTTGAACTCTTCGATATGCTGCTGAAATGGAACGAGGCCAGAAAGAATGGTCAGGCCGATTTCGATTCTTCTGTTGCTTATGAAGAGTGGAAGCTCCATTACCCGCCCTCCATCCGTTAACGTCGGATAAACAAAAAGAAAAAGGCTATCTGAATCCACCTTGGATCAGATAGCCTTTTGTTCTTAAGAATAATCAGATTTAGATTGCTGTTGTCATTTTGTTGTCATCGACTAAGCAAATATGCTTGCTACCCGCATAAATACTGGGTTTTTTAGAGCGTAGGTATTATTCCCACTCGATCGTTGCCGGGGGCTTTGAGGTGATGTCGTAGACGACCCTGTTAATCCCCCGGACTTCATTTACGATCCTTGAGGAGATCTTTGTGAGCAGGTCCCAGGGGAGGCGGGCGACCTCACAGGTCATGAAGTCTTTTGTTACTACGGCGCGAATGGCGACCATATATTCGTATGTGCGTCCGTCGCCCATGACACCGACGCTTTTCGTGTTCGTCAGGATGGCGAAATACTGATCCGCGTTTTCACCGGCAGACATGATCTCCTGCCGCACTATTGCGTCCGCCTCGCGCAGAATGTCGAGCTTCTGCGCCGTCACCTCCCCGATAACGCGTATCGCAAGGCCGGGACCCGGGAAAGGCTGCCGGTTAACGATGGCGGCAGGGAGCCCGAGCAGCTCGCCGATCTTCCTGACCTCGTCTTTGAACAGACTGCGCAGCGGTTCGATAATGCCCTTAAAGCGGAGATCTTCGGGCAGGCCGCCCACGTTGTGATGGCTCTTTATGACTGCCGAATTAACCCCGGACTCCACGACGTCGGGATAGATCGTGCCCTGTGCAAGGTATTCGGCGTTGCCGTGCTTTTCGGCCTCGTCCTGGAAGGTGAGCACAAACTCCCTTCCGATTATTTTCCGCTTTGTTTCCGGATCGGTCACTCCTGCGAGCTTGCTCAGAAAACGCTCGCGCGCGTCGACGCACACCAGATCGAGCTCTCTGCCCTGAAAGGCAGCGCGGATTTCTTCGGTCTCGTTTTTCCTCATCAGGCCGTGATCGACGTATATGCAGGTCAATTGACCGGGTATGGCCTTGGCCAGAAGTGCTGCGCAGACTGAGGAGTCCACGCCCCCGGAAAGCCCGAGGAGCACCCGGCCGCTGCCCACCTTGCTGCGGATCTCCTCGATCTGAGTGTTCAACCAGTTATCCAATGAATAACCCCCTTTAGCATTGCAGACGTTATACAGGAAATTTGAGATTATCTTTGTTCCGTCAGGGGTGTTCTCGACCTCGGGATGGAACTGAACTCCGAACAGGTTTCTTTTTTCGTCCTCAAATGCGGAGATCGGGCATAGCTGCGTTGCAGCCGTTATTTTGAAGTCTTCGCTCATCGTACAGACCCTGTCCGTATGGTTCATCAGGACAGTGCCGGTCTCGTTGATGTTTTTAAAGATCCGGGAGCTTGTGTCGAATCTGATATCGACCAGGCCGTACTCGCTCTTATCGCAGGAAGATACGATGCCTCCGAGCAGATGCGCCATCAGGTGCATACCGTAGCAAATCCCGAGCACGGGGATGCCCAGCTCGAAAATCCCGGTATCGCACGCGCTCGCGCCGCTTGAGTACACGCTGTCCGGACCTCCGGTCAGTATGAGTCCGACAGGCCTCAATGCTTTTATTTCGTCGGTGGATGTATTGCCGGGAAGGATCCTGGAGAAAACGCCGCACTCGCGTACGCGCCTGGCTATAAGCTCCTTATACTGCCCGCCAAAATCAAGGATTATTACTAACTCGTCGGCCATAAGAGACTATCCGTCCTTTCGCGCTGATATTGGGCCTCGATTGCACGATCGGGAAAAGAAAAAACAAACGTCCCCCGGCGCCAAATGAACCTCCGGTTCGCACAAGCGCCTGTGAACGTCGTCAACAGAAGCGATAGGTTTGACAGAATTATACGCACTATCGCATAGCTTGTCAAGCGGCAGCGGCCGTAAGAACGCACGCAGCAGAAAGGTACGCCGGAGCGCGACTGCCGCCGTTGCGGGTAATGCGGAAAGGCAAATATTAACAGTTTTCTCTCATGCATATTAGGATGCCGTCCGGAACTAAAATATAGTCGTGGGAGGGACTGTTATGAATAATAAGAAAAAACTTGCTGCGGCACTGATGTTGCTTTTTGTCATAAACATAATGCTGATATGTGTTGTGCAGAGCACCCAACAGGCGAGCGCGGCATATAAAACGGGTTCAACCGGAGCCGTCGTCAGCGATATCCAGAAGCGCCTGAAAAACTGGGGATACTACAGCGGCGGCGTTGACGGTGTCTACGGCAAGCTTACGGAAAAAGCCGTTCGCTATTTTCAGAGCAAAAACGGGCTTACCGTAGACGGCATAGTCGGAAATCAGACGCTTGCAGCTCTCGGGATCAGCGCCAAACCGAGCACGACGTCAAACGATCTGGAGCTTCTTGCGAGGTGTATATCCGCCGAAGCGCGGGGTGAGCCTTACAACGGCCAGGTGGCGGTCGGCGCGGTAATTCTCAATCGAGTCGATCATCCGTCATTCCCGAATACGATTGCCGGCGTCATATACCAAAAGGGTGCATTCACGGCCGTGGCCGACGGCCAGATCAATCTGGCGGCCACAGAGAGCGCGCGCAAGGCGGCTCGTGAAGCAATGAGCGGCAACGACCCCTCGGGAGGGGCAATATATTACTATAACCCTGCAAAAGCGACCAGCAAGTGGATATTCTCCAGGCCTGTTATCATGAAGATCGGAACACACGTATTTTGTACTTGACCGGTTAATCTCTGCCCGCCGGGCCGACCCGGCGGGTTTGTCATATTTCAGCTTTATTTTGGCATAAAAACATGATATATTTATATGGTTAATTACAGTGACCGCAAGATCCGGATAAGCCATGAAAGACAAAACGAGGAGAGAATATGCCTTTAGAAAATCTGAGGCTTGCAGTGTTGATAGACGCCGATAATGCCCCGAGGAAGAACATCAAGGGGATTATGGAAGAGATCGCGATATACGGAACTCCCACAATAAAACGCATATACGGCGATTGGACGTCTCCAAACCTCGCGAGCTGGAAAAAAACCTTGTTGCAGCACGCAATCAACCCCGTCCAGCAGTACGGCTATACGGTCGGTAAGAATTCGACGGATTCCGCGATGATCATTGACGCAATGGACGTACTGTATTCGGGAAATGTCGACGGTTTTGTTATCGTGTCGTCCGACAGTGATTTCACGCGCCTTGCCACACGCCTTCGTGAAGCAGGTATGACTGTTATAGGTATAGGGGAGAAGAAAACTCCCGCTCCTTTTATTGTTGCGTGCGACAAGTTTATCTACATAGAGATAATCAACGCCAAATCTAAGGAGAAAGCCGAGAAAGCGGCAGTCGAGGCGGAACGCATAGCTGCGGAACAGAGGCAGGGCAAGGATGAGGGAAAAGGCGCAGACCTGAAACCAAGCGATAAAGAAGATGACAAGCCGTCGGAACATCAGACCGCACCTAAAAAGAGCAAAGAACACATAACCGCGCGCAACAGCGGTAAACAGCCGCCTGAAAATGCCGTGCCGGAGCATATAGTCGAGCTGATTGCGGATTCCATTGCCGACATAGCCGACGAAGACGGTTACGCGT
>JAAYAR010000130.1 GCA_012719235.1 Clostridiales bacterium | reverse complement strand
TCGCTCGGGTACCCCGCGGAAGACCCGGCTCCGAGACCGAGAAAAAGGCTCGAAGAGATAGTTTCATATAACGAATTCAAATAAAGGCCGGCTGCTCCGGCCACATGGCTCTCTTTCTGACGGAATTGAGGGATCATCCGCCCGGTCGGCAGAATCAACGACAGATAAGCAAACACAGGGGTAAATGTATGATTAAGAGGGTAATAACTGTTTTACTTTCCGCATTATTGCTGCTCTCTTTTACCGCATGTTCGTCCCGGACAAAATACGGAGAATACAAGGCAGGATATTTTGACGGCTATAACGCAGGGTATTCCGCAGGGCTGGCCGCCGGGGGCGGCACAGAGCCTGAAAATGCCGAGACGCCGACAACGCTGCCCGCGCCTTCGGCAGATCTTTACGACACACCGGATATCACTCCGATCGGTACAGCACGGACGTTTGCGAATGAACGTGACGGTTATACCTTGTCTGTCATGATCAACAGCGTTATACGCGGTCAGGAGGCGTGGGAACTGGTTTCCGCGGCAAGCTCGTCCGGTGAAGAACCTCCCGTGGGCAAAGAGTACATGGTGGTCAGTGCAACTGTCAGCGCGCTGAGCGCCACAGCAGACGAAGCTGTCGGTATTTCAGGCTGTGATATCTTCGAGATCTTCTCGAATTCATTTGTTGAGTACGGACAAGGATCGATCGAAGGACCAGGGCCCGTGCTGAAGGGAGAAATAAACGAAGGAGAGAGCCTCACCGGGTATATGTCCTTCCTGGTTGACATAGGAGATGCCCCCATGGCAGTGTTCGGCCGGAATTATGACGGTTCGGGCGGCATATGGTTTGCATTGTATTAGGCATACGATGGCACTAACGGGGATGCTGATACGCTAAGACAAGAAACCGACTTACACGCTGCAGGAAAACGTGTCTGCACAAGACAAATCTATAGCCCAATGTATACGGTAAAATCCGCCCGATCGTGTATCATTGAACACGACCGGGCGGTATTTTTTATGGTGATCCGCCGGAGGACCGAACTCCGGACCTCCTGCTATCGTTTCCGGTCTGAATGACGGTACGATCACGGGGCACAGTGTCCGTGGTGATAACCGTTCATGCAGACGGTACCCGGGGCTTGAGATATTGCGTTTAAAAGATCGTGTTCGGATTGACCATTACCCCGACGGCACCCACGCAGGCGCTGGTCAGGTGATCGCTGCCGACACCGTAGAAGCACCCCACGTCGTGCATCTTGTTCAGATCTATCAAAAACAGTGCCTGCAGGCCGATCTGACGCTCCTCAACAAAGGAGAATATAAAAACGTTGTCTCTTATTTTTACGTAATCCGCGGGGTTACATGCCATCCAAGCGCCGTTTTTAGTCTGCGCGCAGTAGGAATAGAAGAGGTTGGAGTTGTAGATATGCTTGATCTTTATCATATCGGGGCCATACTCCCACTCCACCGCCTTGCCCACCAGGTCAGTAGTGAAACGGTGCATCTCTCCTCCCTCGTATTGGCCGTCCAGCTTGCCGAAGATGAACTCTCTGCCAACGTCTATATTGGAATACTCCGTTCCGATATGTGCATCGCACACCGTGGCAAAACCGGTTTTCATATCGGCCACAAGGGTTATCTGACGTGAGAACTCAAAGCCGGGTACGAGGTGGTTCAGGAAATATATCTCACTGTCCAGAGTTTTGATATTGCAGAAACATGTCTTGGGCTCCCCGCCGTTTTCGGTGAATCTAAGCTCATTCCCGGAGACGATATCAAAGCCGAATACTCTTCCCTCTCCCCGAAAAACAAGCTTTTGTCCGTTCAGGTCCGCAGTATCCGGCGGAGTGTGGAGACCCGACAGCGAGGTTTTACTGTACTTCTCAGGATCCTGGCACGCCGCGATAATTGCTTTGACTTCCTCCTTGCTTACATCAAGGTTCCACTTTCTATACCATCTTTTTTTGCTTTCCATAATGTTCCCTCTATGAACCGTCATGTTTGGCCCTGTCTGCCACATATTCTGCCGCTTGATTTCAAAAGTGGCCGGTCACGGGCGCCGGCAGCATCTGCTAAATCCTGTAATATAAACTATATCATTCAAATCCTGACAAGTCAACACGGCAAAATCATGCCTGTCTCAATTGTCGGTATATCAATGTGGTACAGCGCACACATACGCCTTAAATACAAAAATCCGCTCCCCGTTAAAGGAGCGGACTGATGACAAAAGCTCAGGCTACGCGGACATTAACAGCGCGCAGTTTGTTGCGATCTTTCGGATCGGTCTCGGTGTCGAAAGACACTTTCTGCCCCTCGTAAAGCGTTCTGAAGCCTTCGCTTTGAATGGCGGAGAAATGGACAAAAACGTCCCCCGAACCGTTTTCGTTTGAGATAAACCCAAATCCTTTACTTTCGTTAAACCACTTGACAGTACCGTTATTCATAACGTACCTCCTAAATAATGTTATCCCAGCAGCAAAATAAAAGCCGCATCGATGTAAGTCAAAACAGAAATTGACTCACAACATGCAGCGATCAATTCATACTTTAGAACACCCGCACAGTTTACGCGCTGAACGCCGCTTTGTCAATGGTATTATATAGGATAATGCGGAGAAATTTTTATATGACCCTCTGTCTATGCGGATCAATATATGAAAAACCCGCCGATCTGTGCACATCGGACACAAACGGCGGGCCCGGATGCCGGAGTTGCTTCTACAGCTCTTCCGGACAATCGATTATTTCAGCGTCAGCAAAAAGATATTTCAACCTTGTTCGGATCAGAAGATCGTCCCAATGTCCATGGCCGAGAAAAAGGCTGAATGAACAGCGCCGTCCAGCTTCCCCACCTCGAGGCTGTCACCTATCAAAACCACATTTTCAGCTTTGTCATACCATTGGTCATAGAGTGAGGTTTCGGATTTCATGCCCACCGCGTACAGGTACACATCGCCCTCTGCCGGATACTTTTCCCCGCCCTTCGAGTAGACAACGCCGTTATCGGAGATCTCCGTGCATTTTGCGCCCGTTATGACGGTCACTTTCAGCTCTTCTATCATCCTGAGAAGGGCCGGTCTGTGTACCCAGTTTGCATCCCGGGCATATTCGTCGGCCATCTCCAGGATCGTTACCTTCTTTCCGATGTTAGCAAGGTGCAGTCCCGTCTCGCAGCCGATCAGACCGCCGCCGATGATGACGTAGCTGTCACCGTCTGTTTTGTCGGGATCGAAATAGACATCCGTGGCATGATAGGCTTTCTCGTACCCCTTAATGAAGGTCGGCACGACGAAAGAACTGCCGGTGGCGATAAGGATCGTATCGGGCCTGACTTTCTCCAAAAGCCTCTCGTCGGGAACGGTGTTCAGGAGAACCTTGATGTTGAGGCTCATGACGCGGTTGACGAGGTAATTCTTATAATTGTTCAGATCCTTTTTCAAAGAATCCGTGTCTGTAAATTTCAGCCAGCCTCCCAGAGAGCCGCTCTTTTCAACAAGGATGACCTCGTGACCCCTGATCGCGCTGAAGTAAGCGGCGTTCATCCCCGCAGGACCTCCGCCGATGATCAGGACCTTCTTTCTGAAAGGGGCGGGAGAGATATCCTCTCCGAAGCCGACGCGGAATTCCCTTGCGATCAGGGGGTTCACAGAGCACTTGAAATGCAGGTGCCGGGTGTCGTTTGAGGTGCACAGGCAGCAGCGGATACATGGGGTTATCTCGTCTGAGCGTCCGGCGTTTGCCTTTCGCGGAAAATACGGATCTGCGATCAGGGCGCGGGACAGGGAGACGCCGTCCGCCTTCCCGGCGGCTATGATCTCCTCGGCGTAGTCGGGAGACAAGATGGCTCCGACCACGATGACAGGGAT
>JAAYAR010000129.1 GCA_012719235.1 Clostridiales bacterium | reverse complement strand
TTTACGATCAGGGCGGAAAACGATGTTGGGTCTGATACGCAGGAATGCGTTATCACAGTCGCGGAGGCGCGTACCGCCCCTGAGATCGAAGAGGCGGAACACGGTTACGCCCTTGTGAAACTCACAGGAGGCGGCGATCTGGTTGTCCCGGTCACGGCGGTCGGAAGCCAACCGATATACTGGTCTTTGGAGCAAAAGAGCGAACGTTACATTATGCCTGAGGAGGTCACAATAGACCCCGACACAGGTGTGCTGACCGTGAAAGAGGGGATCGAACCGGGGAATTATTTCTTCATCATCCGGGCGGAAAACGATGTGGGTATCGATACGCAGGAGTGTGAGCTCAAAGTCATGTCGCTCAGTTTGCCGTCAATGCGCCCCGGTTTGTCGGTTCCTGCCGGCAGTTCCGGTCAGATCGTATATCTTTCCTCGCCCTCCGGGGAGGCGGCTCAGGCCGCGGTGCAAATGCTTTCTCAGGCCACGCAGACGCCGCCCAATTCCGTGACGCTGCGGTGGGAGGACGACAAGGATATCTATACCAGAGACCGCTTCACCGTTAACGGTGCGCTCTACGTGCGCTGGCACGCGTTCCCGAAGGTCCATGTGCGAGGCTCGCAGCCTTTTAACTACTATGGCGATTATTGGGGCGCAGTTGCCGGGCAGAATTTCTATGACACCTCTCCGCGCTGCGACAATTATCATCACCGGGCAGATCCCCTGCCCAAAGCGATACTCGATAAGCTGCTGCAGGCGCTGAAAAAGCAGACGACCGAGGTTTCGGGTGTCGATGTGCTCATCAGCGGGATACCGGGCGCAGATACGCTTTTAACTGACCTGAATAACTACTCCGTCAATCAGATAGAGGACGGCTTCTGCTATCTTGAGTACGGTTCGTTGATCGACAATATGGCCGCGCAAAAGGGAGGCACATTCCAGGTTGAGCTGAACGACGGCACAGGCACGATCGTTACGGGCATATATTTCGTCGGCCTGCAGAATAATAAAACCGCTCAGCTCTCATTCATTCAGGAAGGGGCGCGGGTAATCTTCAGCGGGGCGGATATCAAAACGGCTTCCGAATACGACATGCTGGATTTCGGTTACTATGCCGGAGCGTTCAACGAGCAGCAAATGCTGTCCGCGGCCGGTTCGGGGGCCGAAAGCTTCACATATGCCTTTGCATACCACGGCGAGCTTCCCGGTACGGCGACCTTTGAAATACCCACCGGTATTGCCGAGGGTACAATGGTAAACGTCTACAAATACGACGCCGGAACAAAAAGATTCACCCTGATAGCGGGCAATGTGGCAGTAGGCGCCGGCGGCATTGTCACTTACAGGAACAACACTATGTCCGAATACCTTATTACCACGGCAACCATCGAGGGCGCGTCGGTATCGGATATGGCGGGCCGGCAAGTCATCGCATCGAATGACCGGTGGCTGCCGATCGCCGTTATCGGTACTGCGGCCGTCTGCGCGGCGGCCGCCGCAGCGATCTTATTTCTCCGAAAGAACCGCAGGAGAGCGCAGTGACCGTGCTTTAAAGAATAATGTCATAGTTCTCCTTACTGTGTCCGAAGAATACTATACCGTAGAACAGATCTCAAAGATGCTGGCGATCCACCCGAAGACCGTTCAAAGATATATACGGGAGGGCAGACTGCGTGCCGCAAAGATCGGAAAGAGCCGGAGAGTCGGCGGCAGCGATCTGATGCTTTTATCGATAATGTTCCTGTAAAAAACCCCGGTGACGAAAACCGGGCTGAACGCAGTATAACAGCCTCGTCGGTTATCGACGTGGCCGTGAGCGGAAAAGAAGATGCCATCCGCATCATGAACACGCTGACAGCCGCCCTGAACGCAAAACCGGCAGGGTTCGGACGTTCGTA
>JAAYAR010000128.1 GCA_012719235.1 Clostridiales bacterium | reverse complement strand
GATAGATAACACCGGCCACTGAAGAAAGTCGATGTATTGGCGCCGCAACGGACACGCTCGGCATTAATTTGTCGGAGTGTCAAGGGTTCTCGCATTTTTGTTTGCAGTCTTATAGGAAATCTTTACTTGTGGATGTATCCAATAATAATTTAGCTCATTTCTGCCCCACTCCCCACCGAAATACTATCCTGAAATACTATCCTGAAATACTACCCCGAAATACAGCGGAACTACCCCGCAAACAGCCTAATACAGCTCAATATATCATTCGAAGAAACATATATCACATAGAGCACTAAGCAGCCATTTTCCTAGCAATAGCAAGGAAAATGGCTGCTTATCAGTGGAGCGGGAGACGGGACTCGAACCCGCAACATTCAGCTTGGGAAGCTGACGCTCTGCCATTGAACTACTCCCGCACACGCTTTTACATTATAGCATTTTCTTTTTGAATTTCAACCCTTTGCCGCTATATGTGCTGAAATTTTTCGACCGGACCTTTGATGCTTCAGATAATCTCCCTGAACTAATATTGCGTGATGCGGATAAGTTCGTATGACTTCATTCTCAAGAAAAGCCTGACTCAACCTGTCCTGAAATGAAACAGGATATACTTGCAGCAATAACCTCTGAACTTCCGCGCACTTCACGGCATGCCCGTCTGCCCGGCCTGCAGTATCACCTCTGCAGCACACTGGGCAAAAAGACCGGCTGTTCTGAGAGCCTCCTCAAGTGTGTTGCCGGTGCAGCCTATCTCCACAATCAGCGATCCGAGAGTGGCGTGTTGATTGAAACGCTGCTGGCGAAGGTTGAGGCGGCGGGTAAGGCCTGAGTACTTCACCTGCATGATCCTTTCAAGCTGCAGTGCCAGCTTCAGATTCTCTTTCCAATACGGGTGCGTCAGGCCGCCTTCGCCGGTACCAACGACCAGAAGCACCTGAGCACACTCCTTTCCGTCGACAACGGTCACACTTCGATAAGGCATGCCGTCCTGCCCTGTGAGGGCGTCCCTGTGGATATCGAGCACGATCTGGATGGACGGGTATTCTGTCAGGATCTCTTCAATACGCTCAAGAGCGCGGTTATAGCAGCCGTTATAGGAAGGGTAATCAAACAGGCTCCTCTCATGGACTACTTTTATACCTGCCTGCGTGAGGACTCTTTCGATCTCATCGCCCACCCTCACAACATTGAAGTTTCTATCCTCTGTGCGATCGGGATCGCTGGGCTCATACATGTTCTGTTCCGTCGGAGCATAAGCCTCGCAGCCGTGCGTATGGATAATGAGAACGTCCGGCTCGTCGTCGGAATGATCCGGCGATATAAGAAGGGGCTGGGCCAGAAGCTCTGCGGCATCTATCGCATAGCTTGTCTCGTTGCGAATGTTGAAGTCAGCCGGATCAAAAGCCGAAACATCCGAAAAACCCTGTGTCGGCTCCGGCTTGTCCTCCTCCAGAAGCAGCGTGGTCTCGATCGCGTAAAGAGTGGCATCACTGCCGGCAACAGATCCCTCAGCCGGGTCGAAATACGCCGTCTCGTGCTCTTCCGTATCGGGTGAAGGCTGCACGGCTTCCGGATACCCGCCGCTTGAAACCTCCTTATCTTCAGAGAACGCGATCGCTTTCAGGCGGCCCACAACACCCGGGGAACTTAGGGCTTTAACGCAAACAGCAGCGCACACCAACAGTACAAATGCGCCAATGCCCGACTTTCTCTTTTTTCTCACACGTCTTGTCAGCGTTCTCACCCCCATTAAACTTATGTTCTCGGCAATAAGTCTATGACGGTGCGCGAGCGCGTCTGTCAATGAAGATCGGGGTTGCGGTTTTCGGCCTTAAGTAATATGATAAAAAACACTCGGCGCTGCGGCCCGTGTGATCAGCACACGGCGCGCAAGTACTTCGGAGCGGGGGAGAAACGTGGATCCTTACATCGAAAAAAAACTGGCGGGAAAGCATATTACAGCTGTCGTCGGACACTTTGGGAGCGGAAAGACTGAGTTTTCGGTCTCTCTGGCTTTCGCGCTTGCGCGGGAGTTTCCCGAAAGGATCGCGCTGGTCGACCTGGACATAGCAAACCCGTATTTTCGCAGCAGGGAACTGGCACAGCGTCTCCGGCAATCCGGGATAGCGGTCTATGGCAGCTCATACGGCTATGAGATCACAGCCGAGCTTCCGGCTCTGGACCCCGCCGCCCGGGCGGCGTTTGAGAACCCCGGCTTCAGAGTGATCGTCGACGTCGGCGGGGATCAATCCGGAGCGAAGATCCTCAACCAGTATAGAAAATATTTGAAAGACGGGGAGTACGAGCTGCTCTGTATTATAAACAAAAACCGCCCCGAGACGTCAACGCTCGAAGGCGCAATATCACATATCAACGCGATAGAGGAGCAAACACAGCTTAAGATCACGGGTCTTGTAAGCAATGCGCACTTTGTAACACAAACAAGAGCGGATGATGTAATGCAGGGCTATTATTTCACTCGTGAGCTGTCAAAAACGACTATGATCCCACTGGCATCGGTCTGCGCCCCGGAGAGTCTTGCAGACGAGGTCGCAAAACAGCGTGAAAAGGGAGGATACATGTTCGATATTATGGTCCTGGGCCTGTATATGAGGCCTTCGTGGCTTGACAGGAAGCTGTAAAAATGTATGTCTGAATATGAGGACGCCGCATGAGGGGATAGTCCCATCATGCGGCGGTCTGTTATCCCTTATTCAGTCTTTCCAGGTCGTTCTGAAATTGAGCCATGCGGGATCGGGGTCTTCGTTCCACTCCCAATGGCGGCCGCCCTTAAAGACTTCGGCGTTCATCTCGTTGCTCAGCATATTCAACGTCGCTCCCGGGAATCTCTTGATCATGTTATAGAAGAATTCGCTGGCGGTCTGTGTATTCTCAAGTTCCTCTTCGGTGGCGACAAGGTAATCGCGCGTGAACTTCAGGCCGCTCTCGTCAAAAAGGCAGTCTTCACGCATGTGTCCGGGTATCACGACGTCAGGCTTAAGATCATAAATACCGTCAATGTCCTTGATCCAGAGCGCCCTCTGCTCGCGATTCACTTCGCAGGTGAACGGGTGCGCCTGATTGAATATAACGTCGCTCCCTATAACGGTCTTAATTGACGGTATCCAGACAATTGTGTTCCACATGAGGTCGCCCATGCAGCGGATGATCTCCAGGCGCTCACCCTCAAGCATGATGTAGTCTTCGTTCAAAGGCTCAAGCTTGTCGCACTCTTCGCGGCAGAGGTTCCTCTCGCCGATTTTGACGATCCATTCGTCGAGCTTTGCCTGATACTGATGTTTATAGAGCGTTATGACAGGGGGTACAGCCAGACACTTCGCTTCGGGGAAAGCCTTCGAGATCTCACCCATACCCCAGTAATGGTCGGGATGGGCGTGTGTCGTGAAAATGGTCGTCAGATTCAGACCGGTCTCTATTATCTCGGCAATAACTCTGTGTGCGTTGGCTCTTGTCCACTGTGTGTCTACAAGAACGCAGTCCTTCTGGCCCATGACGATCGTCGATGTCACGTTGAATCCGTCTTCAGAACTGACAAAAACCTTTGTTGAAAGCTTCCCGCTCCCGTGAGTCGTTGTGATAACACGCATATTATCTGTCCTTTCCCAAATAATTTATCCGCCGGGGGTCAATACATAGTTCTTAACATCGCTTGGATCTCGGGCTTGTTGTTAATATGGAATAATCGTACCATACATTGCCGTCAAATTCCAGCACAACATCCTGAAATAATGACTCCGGACGCAGACCGGCCGAAAAGGGGGCCGGGGAAAGACTCATTGTCTGAGCACATGCAGCGCACGAGAGAATGCCGGAGCGAGTATGAAGAAGATGACAACACCGAAAGCGGACTGCAGACAGTTCATCGGAACTCCGGCAAACGCCGCCGGTACAGAGTACATAAAACACTCAACGACAAAATAACCGGCGATATTGATGATACCCGCAATTACCGTTGCAAGCACAGCCATTCCCGCACCGCCGGAATGTGCGCCGCTTTCGGTTTCAACCCCGCTTATACGGCGCAGAAAGCGATTGTTCCCGAGCATAAGTGCGCCTACGATCCCCATAAGCGCCTTGATCACGGCGGTCCAGGGAGCATAGGCAATATATCCGGCAAGCATATCGGCTAAAGCCCCCCCGACAGCTGCCGCAGCAGCCGCAAACGGTAGCGGCAGGATAGACGACGCTATATATATGAAGCCGTCTCCGAAATGAATATAACCTCCGGTTGCGGCGATCGGAATCTTAATAATAAAGATCCCCAGGAAAATGAGAGCCGCAAATAAGGCGGTCAGAACGGTTCTTCTCGTGCGGTTGTTTTTCATATCGACCCCAACTGTCAATTCGCGCCGGCGTTATACTGTGCCCGCAGGAAACGGTTTTTGTCCTGCTGCCGTTTTCCTGCGGGCTTATACGTCTTTGCGTTTATGGCTGCCGGTGCCCCGCGCTGCGGCGAAACACTCTTACGCCTTGATTTTCCTGATAGCTTCCGTCAGCAGAGGAAGAACCTGCTTGAGGTTGCCTACGATCCCGTAATCCGCAACTTCAAAGATCGGCGCGTCGGCGTCGCGGTTAATAGCTATGACGACGTCTGAGCCGGACATACCGGCCAGGTGTTGAATCGCACCAGAGATACCGCAGGCCACGTAGATTTTCGGGCTCACTGTCTTTCCTGTCTGGCCTATCTGGGCAAGGTGGGATATCCAGCCGGCGTCTACAGCGGCGCGCGATGCGCCTATGGCTCCGCCGCCCAGGGCTGCGGCCAGGTCTTTAAGGAGAACGAAGTTTTCCGCTCCGCCGACACCGCGGCCGCCGGCAACGACCACATCGGCGTCCTCGAGTTTTATGCCTTCAGCCTCTTCGGCGATCTTCTCAACGACCGCAGTACGGATCGTTCCTTCAGGTACGGTAATATCTTCTTTGATTATTTCGGCGCTTCTGGTCAGGTCGGGCTCGCCGCGCTTGAATACGCTCGGGCGGACAGTAGCCATCTGCGGGCGGACCTCGGGGATCTCGATCACGGCAAGTTCGTTTCCGCCGTATGCCGGGCGGGTCCACTGGATAACGCCGGTTGACGCGTCAATATCAAATGCAATGCAGTCGGCGGCAAGGCCGGTCTTCAGGCGAGCGGCCAGGCGGGGTGCAAGGTCGCGGCCGTTGATCGTCGCGCCTATCAGAAGGTTGCAGGGTTTGTATTTATTAACAAGCTGCTCAAGAGCGTAGGTATAGCCCTCGGTTGTGTATTCGGCAAAAACGGGGTCGTCGACCACGATGACCTGATCCGCGCCGTATGATACGGCTGCCTTAACGGCCTCGTCGGTCCCGCTTCCGATGACGACGGCAACGAGTTTTTCTCCTGATGCGTCAACAAGCTTTCTGGCGCCGACCAGAAGTTCCAATCCCACGTTCTTGACCTGTCCGTTGAGGAGGTCGACTACCACCCAGGTGTTCTTGTAATCGCTCATGTTTCGCCCTCCCTTAAATGACGCCGGCGTCGCTGAGGAGCGCCGTAAGTTTCTGTACGGATTCTTCAACTGACTCTTCTTCGATCTTTATGCCGCCCTGCTTGCGCGGAGGCACGTAAGTCTTGACTACTCTGGACGGGGAACCGCTCAGACCCGCGCAGGAAGCGTCTATGCCGAGATCAGCGGCTGTCAGAACGGGTATCTGGGCGCGGTTCGCGGCCATTTTTGTTTTAACGGAAGCATAACGCGGTTCATACGGTGTCTGAGACATTGTAACGAGGGCGGGGAAGGACGCCGCCATGACCTCGATGCCCTCCTCGGACTGGCGCCGGGCGGACACTTTATCACCGTCGACGGTAAGCTCCAGCGCTGAGGTGAGCTGAGGATAGTTCAGGTACTCGGCAAGCTGCGGTCCAACATGGGCTGTATCGCCGTCGGCAGCCTGCTTGCCGCAGAATATCAGATCAAAAGCCTGTCCTTCACGCTCTTCGATCACCTTGATCGCGCGGTACAGAACATAGCTCGTTGCAAGGGTGTCAGAATCCGCCAGAGCGTCGTCAGAGACCATATAGGCCTTGTCGGCGCCCACAGAAAGGCAGCTCTTGAGAGCTTCCTTAGACTTCGCGGGTCCCATCGTAAGAACGAAGACCTTTGTCTCCGGGGCATTGTCCTTAATCCTGACAGCAGTCTCCAGTGCGTACGTGTCAAATTGGTTTACGATGTCCGGAACGCCGTCCATGATCATGACATTCTTTACGGGATCGATCTTGATCTGTTCGATGTCCGGCACTTGTTTGATACATACAAGTATGTTCATTCACTGTTCTCCTTTGTTATTTTCCTAATACGATGCCTGCAATGACCATCTGCTGAACCTGTGACGTGCCCTCAAAAATAGTCAGGACCCGCGCGTCGCGGTACAGGCGCTCAATAGTATAGTCTTTAACATAGCCATAACCGCCATGCATTTGCAGAGCATTGTTCACGATCTCAAGAGCCGTCTCTGTAGCGTAATACTTGGCCATTGAGGCCGCCTTCGTGACGTCTTTGCCCATATCCATCTCATAGGCCGCATTATACACCAGGAGGCGGGCCGCATTCAACTTCGCTTCCATGTCTGCGATCATAAACCGGAGACCCTGGAACTCGGAAAGTCTCTGTCCGAACTGCTTACGCTCCTTAATAAACTTGACGGCTTCATCCATTGCGCCTTGGGATACTCCGATACCCTGGCAGGAAACGCCTATACGCCCGATGGAGAGTGTCTTCATTGCGGTGATAAATCCCTTGTCGACTTCTCCCAGTATCTCGGTCTTCGGTACGCGGACGTCTTCAAGCAAAATGTCGCTCGTGGCGACGCCGTGAAGACCCATTTTTTCCTCGTTTTTACCGACAGAAACGCCCGGCAGGCTCATATCGACAATAAAGCTTGTGATGCCCTTGACGCCCTTTTCAGGGCTCGTCTTCGCGAAGATAACAGCGTTCTTGGCGAAAGGCGCGCCTGTGATAAAGCATTTTCTGCCGTTGAGGATATAGCTGTCGCCGTCCTCGACAGCGCGCGTGGTCATCGATGCCGCGTCGCTTCCCGCCCCCGGCTCGGTCAGGCCGAACGCCATGAAATCCTTTCCGCTTGCGATACCGGGTATATACTTCATTTTCTGCTCCTCGGTTCCAACAAGAAGCATCGGAGCGGTGGACAGGGAGTTTGCGGATGAGAATAGGAGGCTGCAGGCAATGCTCTTTTTACATATCTCCTCCATCACGCAGACGTATGCGCGGGTGTCCAGACCCTGTCCGCCGTATTTCTCGGGGATTTTCAGTCCGAAAAACCCCATCTCGGCCATCATATCATACAAGCGCTGCGGGATCTCCTCGGTTTTATCGATGTCGTTTGCGATAGGCGCTATCTCTTTTTCAGCAAATTCCCGAGCCAGGTCACGAATGTACTCGTGGTCTTCTGTAAAAAACATACTCTCCTCCTGTTAATTGGTTATCCCCTAATATCGGCGGTAGTCACATATCCGGGTCAAACGGCTTTTTGCTTAATAATTATAGAAACCTTTGCCTGTCTTTTTCCCGAGCAGTCCGCCCCTTACCATTTTCTTCAGCAAAACGGCAGGTCTGTATTTCGGGTCTTTTGTCTCCTCGAACAGGATATTCATGATGTGCAGGACCACGTCGTTGCCTATAAGATCTGCAAGAGCGAGAGGTCCCATAGGATGGTTTGCTCCGAGCTGCATGGCCTTGTCGATATCCTCAGCCGAGGCGACACCTTCCTGCAAAACGAACACAGCCTCGTTTATCATGGGTATAAGAATCTTGTTGACTATAAATCCCGGCGCGTCATTCACTTCTACAGGAGATTTTCCTATCTGGACGGCAAGATCAAAAACCGTCTTGAATGTTTCGTCCGAGGTATAAATTCCGCGAATTATCTCTGTCAGTTTCATAACCGGGACAGGGTTGAAAAAATGCATTCCGATAAATTTGTCTTTGCGACTGACAGCGGAGGACAGTTCCGTGATTGAAATGGAGGAGGTGTTAGAGGCGAAGATCGTCTCCGGCTTGCAAATGCCGTCAAGGTCCGCAAAAAGGTCTTTTTTGATCTTAGCGTCTTCGATTATCGCTTCGATCACCAGGTCGGAATCCGCCGACATGTTCAGATCTGTCGTGAAAGATATGCGCGCCATCATGCTCTGCTGTTCTTCTGCACTTATTTTGCCTTTTTCAACAAGGCGTAACGTGGCTTTCTCAAGTTTTGCCGAGGATCTGGCAATGATCTCGTCCGTTATATCGCGGACGACAACATCGTACCCTTTGAGCGCAAAAACCTGAGCGATATCGGCTCCCATTGTTCCTGCGCCGATAATGCTGATTTTTTTCATTAGTACGCCATCCCTTCCAGCTGCGCGTAATGTGTGCATTGAAAACAAGCGACAGTTGTTTTGTTTTCGGACCAGGTTTTCTGTTTGGGATCTCCTTGCGGGGGAAATGATATGCTACTTGTTTTTAAACTTTTCGACCTTGGTCTTATTAACGAATGCTGTCATTGCGTCAGACTGATCCTCGGTCGAAAAACACAGCGCGAAGGCCTGCGCCTCATAAGCGAGACCGGTGATAATATCGCACTGCATCCCTTTGTTAATGGCCTCTTTGCTCTGTCTCACAGCTACCTGCGCGTTGTTGGCTATAACGTTCGCCATATCCAGGGCGGTACTCATCAGAAGATCGTCCGGAACGACCTTGCTGACGAGCCCGATCCTGAGCGCCTCTTCGGCGTTAATGGTCTGCGCGGTAAAGATCATCTCTTTTGCTTTTGAGGAGCCTACGATCCTGGGCAGCCGCTGAGTTCCGCCGAACCCCGGGGTGATGCCGAGACCTACCTCAGGTTGACCGAATTTCGCCTTTGTTCCGGCGATGCGGATATCGCAGGCCATGGCGAGCTCGCAGCCGCCTCCCAGAGCATAGCCGTTGACTGCGGCTATGACCGGTTTTGACATATTCTCGATGCCGAGAAATACGCCGTTTGCATAATCTGCAAATGCCTTTGCCTCAGCCGGCGAAAAATCTTTCATCTGGGAGATGTCTGCTCCGGCAACGAAAGCTTTGCCGGAGCCTGTTATCACAAGCACATAGACGTTCTCGTCCGACTGCGCCTGAGCAACAGCTTGAGCAAGATCACTAATTACACTTGTGTTAAGTGCGTTCAAGGCTTCCGGCCTGTTCACAGTCAAAACCGCGACAGGCCCTTTGACTTCATACAGGACACTGCTCATCCGGCAAATCCTCCGTTAATATTTAGTTTTGTATTTTATAGCATTAAATTATCGCAGATGATTCTGCAGGGTGTTTATCTGTTGGGCGAATAACCGAGCTCTATGCCCGCCACAATGCCCATATGGATGTTCGAAGTACCCTCAAGTGTTTCAAACTGCTTGGCGTCGCGGAGCCATCTGCCGCAGGGGTACTCATCCGAATATCCGTATGAACCGTAGATCTTCATCGCCAGGTTGGCTGCATGAACGGCGGCGTTGCAGCTCATGAGCTTCGCCATGGATGTCTGCTGCTGGCTGGGCAGTTTGTTCTCTTTGAGCCATGCGGCACGGTAAACCATCAGCAAAGCGGCCTCGTCCTCAAGCTTCATTTCCGCGATCTGCTGCTGGATCATCTGGAACTTGCCGATCGGCTGGCCGAACTGTGTACGCTCATTGGCGTACTGGACCGAACCTTCGAGTGCCGCTGATGAGAGCGCGGCGGCGCCTGTGGCGCAGCCCATGCGGGTATTGTTGAGCATCCACATGCAGATCTGGAAACCCTTGTTCACGGGACCGATGATGTTCTCTTTGGGAATGAGCGCATCTTCAAAGACGAGCTCGGAGGTCGGAGCGGGCCACATGCCGACTTTCTTGTGGATCGGGATCCTTGTGACGCCTTCGGTGTTATTGAAATCGACTATGAAGCAGGATATGCCCCTTGCGCCCGCACCGGGTTCGGTGACGGCATAGACAAGACCCACGTCGGAAGTATGACCGCCGGATATCCACATCTTGCTGCCGTTCAGGAGCCATTTATCGCCCTTATCCTTAGCCGTCATTTTCATGCTTGCGACATCGGAGCCCGAGTTGGCCTCAGTGATCGCAAAGCTGCCGGCATACTCTCCGCTGCAAAGAGGAGGTATATACTTTTTCTTCTGTTCTTCCGTGCCGTACTCAAGAATGGTCAGAGCGGGGCCCCAGACGTTGCCGCTGATGCTCAACCTCCAGGACGTGTGTACTTTCGCTATCTCATAAAGGGCTGCTACGGCTTCCATCCAGCCGAGTCCGTTTCCGCCGTATTCTTCGGGGATGCTGAATCCCAGCAGTCCCATTTCTCCCAGCTGGGTCAGGATCTCCCTGCGGTAATAGTGGTTTTACTCATCTTCTTCCACATGAGGCGCGATCTCTTTTTTAGCGAAATCTCTCGCCATTTCGGCTATCATTTTTTGGTCTTCCGAGAACCCGAAATCCATAATAATACCTCCAAATTAATATTTTGTTCCGACGTTTGGTTTTTGCGCGGTCAGCCGACAGTCACGAGCACCTGGCCGACTTCAAGTACAGCGCCTTTAGCAACGTGAACTTTTTTTACCGTGCCTGAATAAGGAGAGACGACCTCGTTTTCCATCTTCATTGCTTCGAAAATAAGAACGACATCCCCCTCTTTGATCTGCTGTCCTTCCTGGACAGAGACAGAGAGCACAGTACCGCCCAGAGGGGCAACTATTTCGCCGGCGCCTGCCTTGGTCACTGGAGCCGCTTTGGGCGCGGGGGCGGGCGCGCTCTTCGGTGCCGGTGCGGGCGCCGGAGCCGGCTTGGGGGCAGCGGGTGCCACAGCCTTAACTTCAACTCCGCTTTCTACGTCTTCAACATCCACATCGTAAGTCTTGCCGTTTACAGTGATCTTGTATTGTTTCATTTGTCTTTCTCCGTTTCGTATATTGTTTACTATTTGCAGCTGCGTATAGTTGGATTGATAACGTTGAAATGCACTCTGTGTTCAGGCGTATCAACCGTATTTCTGATAAGCGGATGCGGATCCTGTTTTGCGTAGGCCCTGACAGCCGCGGCTATCACAGCCAGAAGCTCATCATCCGGTATGCCTCTCTCTTTTGCCAGGCGCCGTTCAAAGAAGTCTCTGGCCACGGCAGGGAAGAGGGCATAGCTCAGAACATCCTCTTCGGAGCGGGCGAGATCGCCGATCTCGGCTTTTATATTTTCCAGCTCGGGTTTCAGCAGATCGGCCGGACGGCATGTGATGACCTCGTCGTCTCCGATGACCTTCTTGCGCACTTCGGGGTCAACAGGGCCGGGGAGCTGACCGTACTCGCCGCGCAGCAGTGCCTTTGACTCCTTTGTGACCATCTTGTACCTCTCGCCGGCGAGAACGTTCATAACGGCCTGCGTGCCGACGATCTGGCTTGTGGGTGTCACAAGAGGAGGATAGCCGAATTCTTTGCGGACGTTCGGGATCTCGTTCAGAACGTCGTAGTATTTATCCTCTGCCTTGGCCTGTTTAAGCTGCGATATGAGGTTGGAGAGCATCCCGCCGGGGACCTGATAGATGAGGGCGTTTGTGTCAACATTCAGTATCTTCGGATCCAGATGCCCCTCCTGCATCAGTTTTTCGGCGATCTGCCTGAAGTGTTTTGCTGCTTCACTCAGTTTTTCAAGGTCGAGGCCCGTGTCGCGGGGGTGTCCTTTAAGAGAAGCGACGAGAGGCTCTGTGGCAGGCTGCGCGGTGCCGTTGCCGAGAGGAGAGAGCGCGCAGTCCACTATATCCACGCCGGCCAGTACCGCCATGAGGTTTGTCATGTCGCCGGTGCCGCTCGTGTTGTGGGTATGCAAATGGATAGGGACCTTCACGCGCTTTTTCAGAGCGTCAACGAGGCTGTACGCATCCATAGGAAGCAGCAGGTTAGCCATGTCCTTGATGCAGATTATGTCCGCGCCCATATCCTCAAGTCTCATCGCAAGGTCGATGAAATACTGTTCGTTGTGAATGGGACTTGTTGTGTAGGATATGGCGGGCTCACACATTCCGCCGTATTCCTTTACGCTCTTGACAGCCTGCTGCAGGTTTCGCGTGTCGTTCAGCGCGTCAAAGATCCTGACAATATCAATACCGTTTTCAATGGACTTCCTGCAGAAAGCGTCCACGACGTCGTCGGAATAGTTGCGGTAGCCGAGGATATTCTGCCCTCTAAGCAGCATCTGCAGCTTTGTGTTGGGGAGTGCTTTCCGAAGGGCCCTGAGGCGCTCCCAAGGGTCTTCGTCAAGAAACCGCATGCATGAATCAAACGTTGCCCCGCCCCAGCACTCAAGCGACCAGTACCCGATCTTGTCGAGCAGTTCGCATGCCGGCAGCATATCTTCCGTCCTCATGCGTGTCGCTGCCTGAGACTGGTGGGCGTCCCTGAGTATTGTATCCGTTATACGCAGCGGTTTTTTGTTGATTTCGGAAACCGGTAAATCGCTCAAAACTCAATCACCTCACATAGTTCTTTATTTCTTGAATGTGTCCCAGTCACGGATAACGCGAGGAGTAAGCATCTGATGGAAAGCGCATATCCCGGTCGGGTTCTGATAAGCGGCGCCGACAAAAGCGCAGATATAATGGCGGAGCGCATCCATTCTGACTATCTCATCGACAAAACCGACTTTTGCGCAGTGCCCCGGGCGGGATTTATCATGGTAATCCTTGATCAGCTTGTTCATCTTGTCGATGATAGGCTGGATGTCCTTGCCCGCGTCCTGATCCTTAACGAGCCTGCGGGCATACATCGCGGCAGCAGCGGTCTCGCCGTGCATGACGTAGATCTCCGTTGCGGCGGTGCCGAGACTGAACACGTTTGTATCGTTGCCCTGCGGGCCTCCGATGACATAATGCGCCGCTGCGGTGCCCTTGCGGAGCGTGATCTCCATCTGAGGGATCTTCGCGTTCTGGATGCTGAATATCAAAGACTGTCCGAGCCCGAGAAGTTCTGCCTTCTCAGCGGGGTCGCCCACGTCGATGCCGGAAGTATCCTGCAGCCACACTACGGGGATGCGGTCTCTTGCGCACAGCGTGATGAACTCGCTCATCTTGATAAGGCCCTGTCTGTAGAGCTTTCCGCCGACGCCGACGCTGTTTTCACGGTATTCGGGGTAGTTGGGGAACATGCCCTGCTGGTTAGCCACAACGCCGCAGAGAAGGCCGTTGACCTTGGCGAGTCCTGCGACGATCTCAGGGCCGTAATCTGCTTTAAACTCCATGAATTCGCTGCCGTCAAACAAGCACGCGAGAACCTTGCGCACGTCGTACGCCCTGCGCTGATTGAAGGGGATATGGGTGTAGAGATCAGAAGCAGGGTAGATGGGCTCTTTTGGTTCGTCCACGCGGAAGAAGTTTTCGTTGTAGGCGGGAATGGCGTCAATATACTTCTTGATAGCCTCGAGCACGCCCTCTTCCTGAGTATAGACCTCTCTGAAAAATCCGGTCTCACCGAAGTGGACGGCAACAGATCCCGGAGGATCCTCTTCCTTTGCGCTTCTCGTCGCATCGATAAGAGTCTGTGCGGTTTCTTTATCTACATAGCCCTTCGGGTTCATGCCGCCGACGATACCGGCGCCGCCGACTGCCATGTTGGCCTTCTCGTGCGCGAGCAATATGGTCGGGCTGATCGCGTGATATCCTCCGCCTGCGGGGTTAGTGCCGTATATACCGACAATGATGGGTATGCCGAGCTGCATAAGGTCAGCATGGCGGAAAAACGGCGTTCCGCCTGTAACGCGGCCGGCATAAACCTTATCCTGTTCGTCGAGTTTGACGCCGCTGCAGTTGAGGACATAGACGAGCGGGATGTGGAGCTGTTTTGCGATGTCTGTTGCGCGAGTCAGCTTCAATGCCTGCCCTGCCACCCATGCGCCCGCAAGCTTTTTGTTGTCGGAGGCGATGATGACCGCCCACTTGTCATGGATTTTTCCCAGACCCGTAATGACACCGGTGCTGCCGTCTTCGTTGCCGGCCGGGTTGTACAGGCTGTTCAGAGGGAAAAACGAACCTTTATCGACCAGAATCTCCAGCCTCTGCATAGCGGTCATCTGACCGGATTTATTCAGTGATTCATCGCTCCGGCCTGACGCCAGGATCTCGGACAACTCCTTTTCGAGTTCGTCCTCGATTTTTTTCAGCTCAGCTTCGTTGTCGGCGTTCACGCTGCTCAGCGGCGCGCCGATAGTAGGCATGTTCTGAAAATAGTTGGGCATGGAGTAACCAAAGGTGCTCATGCTGTTTTCCTCCTTAAGATATTTCTATAAAATTATAGCGCATATAATATTCAAATCCTATTATAAAAAGTTTTCACTGAAATGTATAGAGAAAATTCTACAAAATCGAAAATATTTGCAAGTTGAACAATGAACCTGAGGAAAAGCACCTCACAAGTGAGGATGTTAACTATTCGCTTCTCGTGGCCGGGCCGAATGCCGCCTCGCGGACAATGAAAGGGTGGCGAAAATCGGCACGTTTTATGCATTTGTGCGCCGGAACGTTAAATGCAGGCCCGTCGCCACTATCCGGGAATTGCCTCATACCGGCCGAAATGAACGACGCGCTGAGGCGATCAAATCGTCACTATAATCGTCACTATACATATAAAATATAAGTTCTGGGCCGATCCGGAGATGAGTCAGCAAAAAGACCCCGCAATTTCTGAAACTGCAGGGTCCTTACCGGGTTTCCTTTTATTTTTGCCCTGCGAGTTCTCTTCCGAGGAGATATCCGAATGTCAGCGCAGTACCGTGGCTGTTTCCGGGAAGCAGCATGGGATAGTCCACGCCATAGCGGCCTCCGGCAGTATTTCCGATTGCGTACAATCCGGGGATCGGTTTGAGTTCCGATGTCAAGACCCGCATCCGGTCGTCCACTTTTACGCCACCGACCACCGACAGCAATGCAGGACCGAATTGCCGCGCAAAAAATGGCGGCTTATCCAGCGGAATAAGGAGTTCTTTTCTCTTGCCGAATTCCGTATCCCGACCGCGGCCGCACATCTCGTTGTAAGAGCGCAGGGTGTTCACAAAGTTATCGACATTCACGCCCATCTTCTCCGCCAGCTCTTCGGGTGTATCCGCGGTCACCGTGAAACCGTTTCTGAGGCCCCATTCCATTTTTTCTTCTTCATATTCAAGCTGGAATTCCGTGCCCTTGCCAATGGGGAAGTCGTTGCCCCAGTACAAACCGCCGCCGTAGGGCAGTGTCGCAGGGACTTTTATCCGCCAGTCCGCATCCAGGATCGACCAGCAGTACTTGACGCCCTGCTTGATCACGCCCAGGCTCCTTCCCTGCAGATAACTGTCCTCATTCATGAAACGCCGGCCGTTCGGATCGACAAAAAGGAAGCAAAAGCTGGCATGCCTGTGTGCCTGCGGGTGCATAATGGTAGCAAAATTGTCATCCTCGAAAGACGCTCCGGCCCAGTATGCTGCTCTGTGACCGTCACCGTTGTCGCAGCCCTTCGGTCCGCAGATCTTGGCCGCCACTTTATTCGCAACGGGGCAGAGATCATCACACATTTCATCGTTTCCGCCTATGCCCCCTGTTGCCAGTACAACGCCGCCGGACGCTCGAACGGCCACAAGATCGCCGTCGACGTCTCTGGCGACAGCACCTGCGACCTGATCGCCGTCCTTGATAAGCTGGAGCAGGGAAGTGTTGAACAAAAATGTCGTTCCGAGCTTTAAGCATTCCTGATACATCGGTTCAAGAACGTCGCAGATGCCCCTGCCTTTTCCGGCTCTTGTGACAGGCCCGTCATAGAACATATGCGAGCCGTAAATCTCATAATAGGTCTCCCCCTTATAGATACAGCCCTGCAGTTCCGGACGCACCGCGTACTCCGGCCTTGTAACCAGCGCAAGAAGCCAATCCATTGCCGCTTCGCTTTTTTCGGCAAAAAGGCGCACGATACGCTCGTCACATCTGTTTCCGCAGCGTTTGATCCATTCTCTGACGACTTCATCCACGTCGTTGTGCAGTCCGGCTTTTTTCATAAGGGAAGAATTTACAACTCCGATATTGAAGCCGCGTGCCGTATAAGTGCCGAACTTCTCCATCACGGTAACTTTCGCTCCGCACTCCGCAGCGCTGAATGCGCAGGTCATGCCGGCTATCCCGGCTCCCACTACCAAAACCTCTGTTTCAAACACTTTGCCGCAGCTGCTTAACGGAATGGTCTCCGGAGCATTTGCCCATTCGCCGAAGCGTCTTCTAGATGCCATATGTTCCCGTTCCTCTCCTGTCATTCGAATTCTCGCAGATATAACTGAAGGTTAAGAATCACGTGAAAAACCAACTGACACATTCTGAGAAAATATGGTTGATAGGCCTTATGTTTGTTTTATAGCTGCAGTCCGGGCATGACACAGCAGGTCTTTTCGATTTCTGCAAAAACATAAGGGCTTTCTGCATAGGGCGTATTATTGCCCGTTTGTCTGCCGGATCAACAGTTACATGTTTAGCACAATCCTGATGAAAAGTACACACTTTAATGATTTATTGGGTAAATTATCGGATCGGAATAGTATTCGGACGGAGCGCATGTTATATTTGCTATAGACATCTCTTTTGATCACAGCTTTTTATATTCCTTCATAAACCGGTTCGAATTCAAACTTGTCTGTAAAAGCCGTTATACCGGCTCAGACACCAAAGGCGTTTGAAATAACATCGGTCAAATATCTTGCACTGATAGCTTCCGTGCCTGTTCTCATCGGAAGCACAGCCGCAGGACGCCTGTACCACACCGAAAAAAAGCCGGACAAACACAGGAGGTATTATTATGGGATCTTCATACCGGCACGTTTTCACACCGTTTACCATCAAAGGGGTTGAGTTCAAGAACCGCATCGAAACTGCGCCGATGTCCCCGAAACTGACCACGGCTGCGGGCGCGGTCACTACCGAGTTTATCGAGTTCTTCCGGCCGATCGCCCGTGGCGGCGCTGCGATAATTACCATCGGAAACTCCTCTGTGGATCTGGCCGAATCCAAGGACGAGACCAGACACATTGATCTGGGACAGGATGATGTTATGCTCGGCCTCAGCCGCTATGTGGATATGTGTGAAAACTACGGAGCGATCCCCTCGATTGAGGTAAACCATGCCGGACGTGATGCTGTTTACGAGTTTACGCACAGACCCGCGTACGGCCCTAGCGCCTGCTACACGCAGGATGAATTGCGCAGAGCAAAAGAGAGCGGTCGCGAACCCGTCAAAGTGATCGAAATGGATGAGGACAAGATTCAGGAGACTGTGGAGAAATTTGCCAATGCCGTTCTTCGCTGTAAAAAAGCCGGCTTCAAGATGGTGCTCCTTCACGGAGCACACAGCAATTTGCTTCCGCAGTTTGTCAGCCCCTTAACGAACAAACGGACAGATCGCTACGGAGGAAGTCTGGAAAACCGTGCTCGCTTCCCGATTGAGGTCCTGGATGCCATCCGCAAGAAGGTCGGCCCGGATTTTCTGATCGAATACCGGATCTCCGCATCCGAATTCATCGAAGGCGGGATGGAACCTGAAGAGACGATCGAATTCGCAAAAATGATCGAGGACAAGATCGATATACTTCATGTTTCCGCCGGTATGCGCGCCGATTTGAGCAAAGTGCAGTTTATGATGCAGCCCATGTATTTGCCGCATATGTTCAATGTGCACTTTGCCGAGCAGTTCCGCAAAGAGTTGAGTCTTCCCATCACAACGGTCGGCTCTATCATGACTTTGGAGAATGCGGAGATGATTTTGTCAAACGGCTGGGCTGACTTTGTCGCAATGGCTCGTCCGATACTGGCAGATCCGGAACTTGTTCGGAAGAGTGCCTGGGGTCACGAAGACGACGTAATTCCCTGCATCCGTTGTAATTATCACGGACGCGTTACGAGAGGCAAGGGCATTGCCTGTGCGGTGAATCCCCTGTGCGGGCGGGAAATGCAGTTTCCGAACGGAATTCGGCCTGCGCCGATCAAGAAGAAAGTCGTTATTGTAGGAGGCGGTCCCGCCGGTATGCAGGCAGCACGCACAGCACGCGAAAGGGGACACGAGGTGGTATTGTTTGAGCGCGAGGACCGCCTCGGAGGTCATTTGATTCAGGCGAGTGCTTTGGACTTCAAGAAAGATGTGCGCAGATACATGAATTGGGCCATTCGCCAAACCGAGAGATCCGGGGCTAAAATCATACTGAATACTGCAGCGACTCCGGAGTTAATTGCGGCGGAGATGCCTGACGCATTGATTCTTGCCGTCGGTGCGGATCCGTTTGTGCCAAAAGTCAAAGGAATTGACCTGCCCCATGTCGTGTGGGCACCTGAAGTAGATCTCGGACAGAAAGAAGCGGGACATACCGTTGTCGTTCTCGGCGCAGGAGTCGTTGGTTACGAATCTGCGGTATCTCTTGCATCAAAAGGCCATGATGTAACCATTATTGAGCTTCAGTCTTCTGCTGCCGGTTTGAACGCGCAGGGCGCTGTCCGCTTCCCGCTGATCGATCTTGCGGAAAAATACAGTGTTAAAGTGAAATTCAATATGATACTTCGGGAAGTCCGCGAAAAGAGCGTCATTTGCCGGGATATTGCAAACGATCTCGTTGTTGAAATACCTTGCGACAGTCTGCTTCTGTCCGCCGGTCTCCGTCCACGGAAGCAAATCGTTGAAGAGCTTCGCCATGTGATCCCGGAAACCGATGTCTTCATTATCGGCGATGCAAGAGAGCCGCTCAGCATAGCTTCCGCGGTCAATCAGGGATTCGGCGCCGCCAGCGAGCTATGAGCCGGCCTTGCCGACAGCGTACGCAATGGCTCTTCATCCGCGGAACCGTGTATCGGGAACCGGACAACATGTATAACATCCCAAAATATCCGGAATTTCAGGTGCTGCACCGCGTCGTCGCGAACTTTGTGTAATTCGCGACGACGTTTTCTTTCTGAGGACAAACTCCGCCGGTCCGGCTCATATGCCGCGCCCCGCTTCATTGGGCCCGCTGCTGAGGGCGTCTCCGTCCGGAAAAAAAGAAAGTGCTAAAAACCGCAATTGCATGGTTTTTAGCACTTTTCTCATGGCAGCGGGAGAAGGATTCGAACCCTCACATACGGAGTCAGAGTCCGCTGTGCTACCGTTACACAATCCCGCTAAAGAGCGCTCTTAATTATACAAGAAAGCTTTTCTTTGTCAAGCCCCAATTAAGTTTGCAATTAAGTTTGAATAAAGCATGTGTTGTCCGAATACATATCACTCAGGGAGGGATTAACATGTTAATGTTCACCGCAAAACTCAGCAAGAAGAAACTCATTACAGCTGTTCTGATCATCGCGATCATCGTATGCATCATCATTATCGCCGCGGGCAGAGGTGATAATGAGTACCGTGATGCGTTCAGCGAAGAAATCAGTGTCACAAACATAAAATCAAATGAGGACAGGGTCGCGTTCCTTTCCGCTCTAGGCTGGGAAGTCGACCCGATAATAGTCGAGATGGAGGAGGCTGTGATCCCGAAGGAATTCGGAGATACATACAAGGCTTATAACAAAATTCAGCTCGAACAGGGTTTCGATCTTCTTGAATACGCGGGAAAGCGGGTCAAACGCTACACGTATGCCGTAACAAACTATCCCGACATACCGGATAACGTTTACGCAGACCTTATAATATATAAAGACCGTGTTATCGGCGGCGATATATGCTGTATCGCCTCTGATGGTTTCATGCACAGCCTGATCGCCCGGTGAATCCGGAAAAGGTCAACCTTACTAAAGTTCCGCGGGGGGCAGAGCCTGACCGAAATATTAAGACTGACCGGTGTGACGCATTCATACCGGTTTTTTGTGATTTTGCCCGCCCGCGTTTTTCAGGACAGACCTGAGTATTTTTTAAACACAGCATCCGCAGCGTTCTGGGCAGCTTCCAGTGTCTCGTGGTATATGCTCACCATTTTGCGGGCAGTATCCGTAAGGCTGGATCCTCTGGCCCCGTCGCGGTTTAGCAGCCCGACGCCGAATTCCGCCTCGGTATCCTTGATAAGACGCCAGGCCTTTGAATATGCCATCCCGATCTCCCGCGCCACGGCAAACAGGGAACCGGTGCGGTCAACCCCCTCTAGAAGCTGCACGATGCCCCGCCCGAATCCCAGGCCGCGTCGGTCTCCCGTCGAGGACAGCCTCAGCATTACCTTGCATTCCATCTTTTCACCTCCGGCACAGACTAAACGATCCCAAAAATGTTATATCTCAACATAAATAATATCGCCGCCCGGATGATCCGTCAAGAATGCGGTTATTTAAGTACCCGTGCGATTTCTCTCTTGACTCCCGTTCTGACATATGATAGTATTCTTCTCGGAGAATAATCTTGCTGCAGTATAATATAATGTTCCGCAGTGGTGTTATATCTCGGCAAAACAGAATGCAGAGCTGCTGCCGGCGTTATGCAATAAATTGATTTATGTATAACCGGAAAAGCACAGTCCTACGAAACTGAAATTATGCTGATTTTTGAACTCAGGAAGCATCCCGCCCGCGCGGGGTGCTTTCTGCATGTACAGTTTGTACGGAAAATAGCCGGATTACCGACCAAATCATTCGGGATATTTGTGCATATTACTGGTATTTCTTATTAAAATCGACACCAATTCTATAAGGACTGTTAGTTTACTCAAAAAAGAACGTGTGCTAATATTTATAGTGTTCAGTTATTTGTACGATGGCGAAAATTTCGTTTGCTTTGAATGCTCACATCTTGTAGAATTCGTTCAGACAGAGTGTTCAGGCTCTCGTGAGAGCATCGCAGCAGTACTGTGCAAAGAGATACACGGACAAGGTATATCAGCGTCCTCACAGGTTGATCCCCGTATGCCGAAAACGTGCTGCGTAAGGATCGTTATCAAGTTAAGGAGGAAACACCTATGATTTTCTCGGAAAAGCATCAGCTCATCCGCCAGCTTGTCAGAGGGTTTGTGGAAAAAGAACTGACTTCCGACATCCTCGATGAAGTCGAGGCTTCCGGCGAGTTCCCTTTGGATATCCAGAAAAAAATGGCAAAGGCCGGGTTCTACGGCATAAAGATCCCCAAGGAATACGGCGGTCAGGGCGCGGATAATCTCGCGTATGTGATCATGCTCGAGGAGTTCTGCAGGGTCAGCCCCGTAGCCAGCCTGTACGTCAATTCACCTAACTCCCTTAGCGGCGGCCCGATCCTGCTCTCGGGTACGCCTGAACAGATCGAGAAGTACCTGCGGCCGACAGTGAACGGAGATATCATGGTGGCTTTCGGGTTAACGGAGCCGGGCGCCGGGTCTGACGCCGGCGGCATGACAACAACTGCGGTAAAAGACGGCGACTATTATGTCCTGAACGGGCGAAAATCTTTTATCACAATGGCTCCGCTCGCCGACTACACTGTCATTTATGCCAAAACCGACCCGAAAAAGGGAACAAAAGGTATTTCTGCTTTTATCGTTGATATGAAGCTGCCGGGAGTATCGCTCGGAAAAAATGAGCACAAGATGGGTCTGATCGGGTGCGCAACGAGCGATATCGTTCTCGAGGACGTCCGTGTACATAAGGACGACCTGCTCGGAGAAGAGAACATGGGTTTCATCAACGCCATGAAAACGCTGGACGGCGGCCGCCTGGGTGTTGCCGCACAGTCGATAGGATGCGCTCAGGGCTGTCTTGACGAATCTATCAAGTATGCAAAAGAAAGAAAACAGTTCGGACGCCGGATTGCAGATTTCCAGGCAATCAGCTTTATGATCGCGGATATGGCTACAAAGCTGGCAGCCGCGAAGGAACTCGTATACAATGCAGCAATAATGAAAGACAGGAACGACAGCAACGCAAGTATGTATTGCTCGATGGCGAAATACTACGCTTCCGAGATATGCAACGAGATCGCCGCGAAGGCAGTTCAAATCCACGGCGGTTACGGCTTTATGAAAGAATACCGCGTTGAACGCCTTTATCGCGACTGCCGTGTATTCACCATCTATGAAGGCACTTCACAGGTCCAGCAGATGGTTATCTCCGGCGCGCTGCTGAAGAAGTGAGAAAGGGGAACTTATTTTGAATATCATCGTATGTGCAAAACAAGTACCGGATACGAACGAAGTTAAGATAGATCCGGTTCGCGGCACGCTTATTCGAGAGGGTGTTCCCTCGATATTAAACCCCGATGACGCAAACGCGCTTGAAGCGGCGCTCCAGCTGAAAGATAAGTACCCCGGCAGCACCGTAAGCGTCATCTCGATGGGACCCGCGCAGGCCACATACATGCTGCGTGAATGTCTGGCTATGGGAGCAGACGAGGCATATTTACTCTCCGCACGCGCCTTCGGCGGCGCAGATACTTGCGCTACGTCAACGACTCTCGCCGCGGGGATAAAGAAGATCGGCAAATTTGATATTATATTTGCCGGACGCCAGGCCATAGACGGCGATACTGCTCAGGTCGGACCTCAGACAGCCCAGAGACTCGGCCTGCCTATCGTAACCTATGTGGATAAGATCGTCGAGGTCAACGATAAAAAAGCTGTCGTTCACCGTCAGCTTGAAGACGGCTATGAAGTCATCGAGGTCGATATGCCCTGCGTTCTCACTTGTGTAAAAGAACTTAACGAACCGCGCTACATGACTGTCGGCGGCATTGTGTCGGCTTTTGAGCGCGAGATTACGGTATGGGATAACAACGATGTCGGTCTGGCTCCTGAAGAATGCGGTCTCAAGGCGTCCCCGACACAGGTTCTTCGCTCATTCACGCCCGCGCCGAAGGGTAAAGGCGAGATGCTCAGCGGCACGATTCAGGAGATGGCCGCCGATCTCGTTTCGAAGCTGACCGCAAAACACGTGATATGAGCGGGAGGGAGTAACCAAATGGCTGTAAATATTATTGCTGAAGAATGCAAAGGATGCACTAAATGCGTCAATAGCTGCCCCTTTGAAGCCATCACAATGGAAAACAAGAAGGCTGTTATCGGGCCGGCCTGCAATAACTGCGGCGCCTGTGTCGACCAGTGTCCTTTCGGCGCGATCAAGCAGACGGAAGACGAAAAGAAGGGTGTAGACATCAGCGAGTACCACGGTGTTTGGGTCTTTGCCGAGCAGAGGAACGGCGAGCTTATGAAGGTCGCCATCGAGCTTCTCGGGGAGGGCCGTAAACTTGCCGATGAGATAGGGACCGAACTCAGTGCCGTTCTTTGCGGCCATAACGTGTCCGACCTCGCCGGAGAACTGATCGCATACGGAGCGGACAAGGTCTACCTGGCGGACGACCCCAGACTCGCCTCCTATACGACAGACGCATACACAAAGGTTATTTACCAGGCTATAATGGCCTATAAGCCCGAGATCGTGATCCTCGGCGCGACACACATAGGCCGCGACCTCGGACCGTGCCTGGCGGTCAAGTGCGGCACAGGCCTTACGGCTGACTGCACCAAGCTGGAAATCGACCCGACGGACAAAAAACTCATGCAGACCCGCCCGGCTTTCGGCGGCAATCTGATGGCGACTATCGTATGCCCGAATCACCGTCCGCAGATGTCCACGGTGAGGCCCGGAGTCATGGAGAAAGCCGCATACGATAAATCGCGGCAGGGCAGCGTTATAAACCTCAAAGTAAACATTTCAAAGTCCGACCTCCGCACGAAAGTACTCGAGTTCGTCAGAGGCATAGGCGAGGTAGCCTCAATATCCGACGCGGATATTATCGTATCAGGCGGCCGCGGCCTCGGCGGGCCGGAAGGATTCAACCTTTTGCGCGAGCTGGCTGCAAAGCTCGGCGGAACGATCGGTGCATCCCGCGCTGCGGTCGACTCGGGCTGGATAGATCACAGCTTCCAGGTTGGGCAGACAGGCACCACCGTAAAACCGAAGCTCTACGTAGCCTGCGGTATCTCGGGCGCGATACAGCACCTTGCCGGAATGCAGAATTCGGACTATATCGTGGCTATAAACAAGAACGAAAGCGCGCCCATCTTTGAAGTTGCGGACTACGGAATTGTCGGAGATCTGTACAAGGTTATCCCCGCGATCATTGAAGCTCTCGACAGCAGGGCTCAGTAGACCGGGACACTTTAATCGAAATGTTGAACGGGCGGGAGCTTTGACTCCCGCCCGTTGTTGTACGGTTTTTAGGCTGCCCCAGGTCAGCGGCGCAATGTTCAAACGCCTGAAACTGCTTGTCTGCTTATGTCATGAGGAGACTCCCGCCTGAACCGTATGCGTGAGAGCTCACGCGGCCCGAAATATATCGGAGAACCTATTGATACACCGTTTTATTTAAATAATTAAATAAGAATATTGACGAGGTTTTCCGAGTACGGAGGATATACGATCCCTTTTTTAGTTATTATACCGGTCATAAGCCCGTGAGGAACGATATCGCCCGATGGGTTGAATAGCTTAACTCCGTCGGAGTATACCCGCTCTGATCCTACCTCAACGAGGGATTCGGCACTCATCTGATCGATCCTGAGATCTGCGCCGCTTTCCGAGCTGAGGTCAATAGCATAATCGAGCGCCGTTACATAAAGAGGGACTCCGTGATATCTCGCCAGGATCGCCAGGGCGTACGAGCCGGGTGCGCATAGCGCGTCTCCGTCTGAAGCGACATGATCTGATGACAGCACGACCAGGTCTATCAGATTGCTGCTCATTAAAACCGCGGCAGAGCTGTCGGTGTGAACAGTAACCGGGATATTGTCCTGCTGCAGCTCGTATGCGGCGATCCTTGAACCGTCAAAATCAGGCCTCGTTTCACAGATGAAAACCATCTTCACGCGCCCTGCTTTATAAGCCGCTCTGACAATGCCGAGAGCTGTGCCGAAACCTCCGGTAGAGAGGTCGCCTGTGGAGGCGGCAGTCAGGATACACGCGCTCTTGGGAACGGCAGCCAGACCGTTGAGCGAGATCTCCCTGTTTTTCTCCGCGTCCGCGAAATGCAGTTCGAGAGCCGCGGTCCTGAGCGCTTCGCAGGCACGGGGCTTCCAGTCGTGAACAGCAAGTACGCGCTCCATGTTTTCAAGAGCCGCCTTCAATGACCGCGAATTGGGGCAGGCCGACATTATTTCCTTTTTTACGCGAACCATTGAGCCGGCAAAAAGGTCGTTCGGCAGAGCGCTGCAGGCCAACGCCGCCAAAAGGTATGTATATGATCCCACAATACCGACTGCCGACCCGCCTGTGACCACCCTCGCTTTTATCGCCGCAACGATCTTCCGGTATTCCGTAAACTCAAGCCAGGTCTCCTGCAGGGGCAGCCTGGTCTGATCCAGCAGATACAGGCGGTCATTTTCAAAGCGTATACTTTTCATAGATTAAAATCAGCCTTAAACTACAGATAATCAGGCGGCACGGCCGCCTTAAAAACGCTTGAAGCATCATAACGGTATTTTATTATATCGATCCCTTCATTGCAATACAGTTGACCGTGTAACTTTCGGCGCCGTTATGTTACAATATCCGCGGGACGGGCGAGGCTGTCCGCCGTCTCTTATATATGGAAATATATGCAAGGAACTTGAATAATGATCGATATCAGCGCTGTCAATGTTGTAAAGGCATTTGAACAAAACAAGAATATTCTTGACGGACTCAGTTTTGAGGTCTACGAAGGGGAGCACGTCGGCCTGCTCGGCATGAACGGAGCGGGGAAAACGACCCTTCTGCGTATTATCACGGGAGAACTTGAGAGCGACTCGGGCGACATCGTAATCGCGGAAGGAAAACGCTGCGGACTGATATCGCAGATCCCCGTATATCCGGCCGGTTTCACCGTTGAGGATGTGCTCCGGAAGGCCTTCGAGCGCCAGATCAGATTGCGGGAGAAGATGCTCCTGTTGGAAGAGCGCATGAGCAGAGGCGACTCATCGCCTTCAACGGTGCGCCTTTACGGAGAACTTGCCGCCAGGTTTGAACATCTTGAAGGATATGATATTGAAGTCGAGCTGAATAAAATGTGCAACGGTCTCGGCATCCCCGCCGGGATGCGTTCAAGACTCTTTTCATCCTTGAGCGGCGGCGAGTCAACGCGCATTAATCTTGCGAGGCTGCTTCTTGAGAAGACCGATATCCTGCTACTTGACGAGCCTACGAACCATCTTGATCTGTCCGGTGTCGAATGGCTTGAAGATTACCTGAAAACGTTTGCGGGCACAGTCCTTACCGTCTCACACGACCGGTATTTTCTGGATCGTGTCGTTACGCGCGTGATAGAACTCGAAAAAGGCAAAGCGAGGAGCTATAAGGGCAACTATACTCAGTACATCGAAACAAAACGCGCAGAGGCCGAGCTGCAGAGCAAGCTTTATGAAAAAGAGCAGGCCAAGATCCGCCAGCTGCGCTTTACCGCCGAGCGAATGCACGGCTGGGGCCTGCAGAATGCCGGTCTGATGCGCAAATCAAAGGCGATCGAAAAAAGGATCGAACGCATATCGACGACAGTCAGACCCGAGAAGGAAAAGACGATGCGCGCCCGATTCAGTTCGATTGAGTTCAACGGCGACGAAGCCCTGATACTCGACGGCGTAGCAAAAAGTTTCGGCGAAAAAATGCTTTTTCATAATGTAAACCTTCTTGTAAGGGGCGGCGAGCGGATCGGACTTGTCGGTGATAACGGCGCGGGGAAGACCACGCTCCTGCGCATGATAATGTCGCTCGATAGACCCGACAGCGGTAGAATCGCCCTGGGACCTGCTATAAAAGCCGCATACCTGCCGCAAAAAGTCAGCTTTCCCAACCCTCAGATGACTCTTGTCGATACCGTTATTTCAGCGCTCAACTGCAGCGCGCAGACGGCCCGCAACAGGCTGGGCGCGTATCAGTTCAGAGGGGAGGACGTTTTCAAGACAGTTGCCGAGCTCTCGGGCGGAGAAAAAAGCCGCCTTGCACTGTGCATACTTATGGACGACGACGTGAACCTGCTGATACTTGACGAACCTACAAATCATCTTGACGTGCCCTCACGCAACTGGATCGAGAGCGCTGTCGCGGATTATGACGGGGCCCTCATATTTGTCTCGCACGACAGATATTTTATCAACCGTTTCGCGCAGCGAATATGGGCTGTCGAAAACGGTACGATCAAAGACATACCCGGCGGATTTGACAGATATAAAGAGATAAAAAAACAGGCGGCCGTCCCCGAACAGCTCCGCGCGGACTCAAAAAAGAAAAAAAAGAAACCTTATGACCTGAAAAAGGAACTCAGACAGAAGCTGCTTGCGACAGAACGCGAAATCGCAGCGGAGGAGGACGCGATCAAAGCGACCGACGAGGACATTGAGCGCTTTGCGTCCGATTATGAGAAGCTTACCGAGCTCTACAGGATAAAAGAAGAACGTCTGCTTGCCCTTTCTGAGCTCATGCAGGTCTGGGAGACCCTCGGTGCGGAACTTGAAAACGCCGGGGAAGAATGAAGCGCCCGCCCTGATACAAAATATACGGATATTTTGTATAGGCTCTTTCATTTTGAATATTTTTGCGTATAATAATACATGTAAGCGCTGCTCAAGCGCTTCATAACACGGCGAAAGGATAGTTTATGAAAAGAGCCGCAGCCAGAGAAATCGCAATGCATATATCCTTTGAACTGGCCCAGACCGACAAGACAGTGGACGAGCTCCTCGCTCACCGTTTTTCAGAGGAATATTACAGCACACTTGCAGGCGAGGAAAAAGTTTACTCGCAGCTTCCGGATCCTGACCAGATGGATTATATATCCCGTATAGCGAGAGGCCTCGCCGAACACGCGTATGAGCTTGACTCATACATAGAAAAGTATGCGAAAGGCTGGCATTTTGAACGCATCTCCCGCACCGCTCTGGCTGTCATGCGCCTTGCAATGTACGAGATCCTGTACATGCCCGATATCCCCGACGCGGTCGCTATCAACGAGGCTGTCGAGCTTTCTAAAAAGTATGAAGAAAAAGAAGCGGTCGGATTCATCAACGGTATACTGGGTACATTTGCCAGAGAGGAAAAGAGATGAGAGCCTGTCTGGCTTTCGATTCAAGCAATTACACGACGAGCATGGCGCTCTTCGACGGCATTTCGTGCCGCATGGCCGGGAAACTTCTTGAGGTTCCGACAGGCGGGCTCGGGCTCCGCCAGAGCGAAGCTCACTTTGCGCACACAAAGAATCTCCCGGCACTTGCGGCGCAGCTGTTTGAATCCTGTCCCGACAGCGAGATCGCGTGCGTTGCGGCGAGCACGAGACCGCTGGAGAGGGACGGGTCCTATATGCCGTGCTTTCTGGCGGGGGAGAGCCAGGCCCGGGTCATAGCAAGCGTTCTTAAAGTTCCGTTTTACGCGTTTTCGCACCAGCAGGGCCACCTCGCGGCCGCGGCCTGGTCCTGCGGAAATTACGGAATACTGAAAACGCCGTTCCTTGCATGGCATCTTTCGGGAGGAACGACCGAGCTTCTTCTTGTTAAACCCTGCGGAAATACCTTCACCGCCGAAAGGATAGGAGGCAGTGAGGACTTGGCAGCCGGGCAGCTGATAGACAGGACTGGAAAACTGCTCGGGACAGGCTTTCCCGCGGGTGCACAGGTGGACACCCTCTCGCAAAAGGCTGACAAGGATATATACTTTACAGCCCGCCTCCGCGGCCTGGAATTCTCGTTGTCGGGCCTGGAAAACAAAATAAAAGACCTTTGCTCCGCAAATGAGAAGCCGGAGAACATAGCTTACTTTGCCGTTAAGTCGATAACAGATACGATACTTTCAGTGACAAAAAAAGCTCTCGAAAGCTATGGGCAGATGACAGTACTATGCTCCGGCGGAGTCGCGCGGAGCTCGATAATGCGTGAAGCGTTTTCCCGGCAAAACGGCGTTCTTTTCGCAAAAGCCGAGTATTCATCCGATAACGCCGCCGGCATCGCGATCCTCGGATGGGAAATGAACAATGAACGTAATCACAGTAACACAGCTCAATAATCTCGTAAAATCGAGCCTTGACAACACGCCGGAACTGAGCTCCGTCTGTGTTCAGGGCGAGATATCGAATTGTAAGCTCTACCCTTCAGGCCACTGGTACTTCAGCCTGAAAGACAGTGAGAGCTCGGTGCGCTGCGTCATGTTTCGGAGAGACGCGTCTATGCTGCGGTTTCGGCCCGAAAACGGTATGCGGATCATAGCCGTCGGCCGCGTGACGGTCTACCCCAGGGACGGCCAGTATCAGCTATACTGCGCCTCTATGCAGCCGGACGGGATCGGAGCTCTGCACGTCGCATTTGAACAGCTGGTAAGCAAACTGAAAGAACAGGGTCTTTTTGACACGGCGCACAAAAAACCCATACCGCGATTTCCGGAACGTATCGCACTGATCACGTCGGGAGCGGGAGCCGCGGTGCACGACATGATCCGCATATTGGGTAAACGATATCCTCTGGCAAAAGTTATCGTAATGCCCGTACGCGTACAGGGCGATCAGGCTGCCGACGAGATCAGGGGCGCTATAAGATACGCGAACAGGTATAAAGTTGCCGATTTGATAATAGCCGGCCGGGGAGGCGGGTCCATCGAGGACTTATGGGCGTTCAACGACGAGGCGCTGGCGCATGAGATCTATAACTCCGCGATACCGGTTATATCCGCGGTAGGCCATGAGCCGGATTTCACTATAGCAGATTTTGTCGCCGATCTGAGGGCATCGACACCTTCTAACGGAGCGGAGCTGGCCGTGCCCGACAGATACGAGCTCAGCGCCATGCTCAGAGAGTCGTCCGTCATGATCAACCGCTCGATGGCCAACATTATTGCACAGCACCGCAAGAAACTTGCAGCGCTATCGTCGGCGCGGGTCATCACCTCGCCGCTGAATTACGTTCAGGATAAACGCATCGCGCTGGCATACCTCAGTGAACGTTTTTATTCCGCCGGTGACAGACTGATCTCGCGCGGCAGGCAGAAATTCGCGTCGCTTGCGTCGTCCCTGGACGCGCTGAGCCCGCTGAAAGTCCTTTCCAGAGGATATTCTCTTGTACGCGGAAACGACGGCTCGATCATTAAAAGCAGCGACGGTTTACATATCGGGGATGCTTTGACGGTCTCGTTCAGCCGCGGTGAAGCCG
>JAAYAR010000015.1 GCA_012719235.1 Clostridiales bacterium | reverse complement strand
CGCCGCAGCGGCTCTGCCGCGCGGGCTGATCCCTTAAGCGATAAAGCTTATACATGATACAATGTGATTTTCTTCGTGTCAATACACACGGCATGCGCGGAGGCCTTTCGCGCGCCGAATGACGGCGGCCGTATCCCACACCCCGCGCTTTCCGTGAGTACTCTTTTATTATGTCCGCCCGGATCCCCGGGAAGTCCCAGCGGATAAAAAGGCTCCGCGCTACGTCTTTACTTTACGGGAGGAGCGCCTGCGGCCTCGTTCAGTTCCCGGGCGGCCTTTCGCACCTGCTCGATAGCCGCAATGTCCTGAGAAGCCGGGACTTTGTCCGTATCGAGAGAATATATCGTCGCCAAAAACGGCCTGCGGACTTTCAGAAAACTCATCATGACCGTCGCTGACTGAGTCGGTATCACGTGTGTCCCCGGCATCGCGCCCACAATGATAATGACCCCGTTCTTCGGTTTTATGTCAATTTTCTCTTTCCGGAAGATCCGGCCCGCAAAGTAAGTCTGAAACCTGCTGACGATATTTATCGTAGGTCCGCTCAGGCTGGAAAACCAGGTCGGCGAAGCGAGTACGATATTATCGCACTCTTCATAGTACGGATAGATGTCCTGCATATCGTCCCGGATACTGCACCCGGGATTTTTCCAGCAGTATCTGCAATCGATACACGGAGAAATATTGCTGTACATTGAGATAGTTCTTATCTCGCCGTCAAGGTTTTCGATCATCTCTTTCACAAGAGCTTCGGTATTGCCGTTTTTTCTTGACGAACCGTTGATGATGAGGGTCTTCATTTTATCACATCCTTATCCGGGTCGGATCCCCGCCTGTGTTTGATTTTCGGGTCGTCCTTATCTGCCGGTGATATATTTCGGTCTAATGAAAACTCGCGCCGCATTATTTTTTATATTTTAGCACATTTCAGTCTTTTCAGGAAGACCGATAATCCGAAGTCGCCGCGCCCGCACCGTTGACATGACATGATATAATTAAGTCATAAAACTACATTATATGATAGGTGGTCTTTATCATAGAAACCAGACCTTACGTCCCCTGGGACCTTATGGAGCGCTTCTTGACGGACGCCTTTATCGGTTACGGAGTGCCCCCGCAGGACGCGGCCATTTGCGCCGACGTTCTTCTGGAGAGCGACCGCCGCGGCATCGAGAGCCACGGGTGCAACAGGTTCAAGACCATATACATCGACAGGATCGCCGCGGGCATCCAGAATCCGGTTACAAAGATCGATATCATCAGGGAGACACCGACGACAGCCGTCCTCGACGCCAACGACGGAATGGGAATGGTCGCAAGCCACAGAGCCATGTCCATGGCTCTGGACAAAGCCGGGCAGTACGGACTCGCAATGGTCGCCGTGCGCAATTCCACGCATTACGGCATCGCCGGCTACTGGGCTTCAATGGCAACGAAAGCCGGTATGATCGGGATAACGGGGACAAACGCCCGCCCCTCGATAGCGCCGACTTTCGGAGTGGAGAACATGCTCGGCACCAATCCTCTCACAGTCGGCTTTCCGACAGACGAGGATTTTCCTTTCATGCTCGACTGCGCGACATCCATCACGCAGCGGGGAAAGATCGAATACTACGCGCGTATAGGCAGGGACACGCCCGCCGGCATGGTAATCGGCCGTGACGGCAGCGCGATGACGGACAGCGTTCAGATACTCAAGGACCTTACGACGGGGGACGCCGCTCTCGCCCCTTTGGGCGGGATCGGTGAGGAGCTCGCCGGCTACAAGGGTTACGGGTATGCGACCGTAGTAGAGGTGCTGTCCTCCGCCCTGCAGGCGGGAAGTTTTCTGAAAGCGCTCAACGGGCTGGACGCTCAGGGCAAAAAACAGCCCTACCACCTGGGACACTTCTTCCTTGTGATCGACCCGGAGGCTTTTCTGGGCCTTGACAGCTTTAAGAAAACGTGCGGGGACATCCTGCGCGGTCTGAGAGCTTCCGCAAAAGCGCCAGGCTGCGACAGGATCTATACTGCCGGCGAGAAGGAATACTTTGTCTGGCTCGAACGCAAGGATCTCGGCGTCCCCGTCGGAGAATCCGTTCAGAAAGAATTGCTTGCCGTGCGCGACACGCTGGGTCTGCCGTACCGTTTCCCGTTTGAGAAATGATCCGCCGTTCGAGCATATTGTACGGCACATGACAGCAGCAACGCAGACAGGGGCCTCAAACCGGGGGCGGGTGATAATACCGTGCATGTATTCGGTATGATAGAAGCGGTCTTTGATATATGCTATCTTGTCTCGGGCATAGTCACAGGCCTTGTATTACTGTTAAGTCCGAGTGTCGGTGCGGGCATTCTTGCTGGCGTTATGGCGCTCGTG
>JAAYAR010000127.1 GCA_012719235.1 Clostridiales bacterium | reverse complement strand
GGCGGCGTTAGCGGCGGATAACGGCTATGACGGGGTCGTCACTATCGTTCATACAAACGACGTGCACTCGAACGTCGCCGTCGAGCCGTACGTGAAAGGGTACGTCGATTCGCTGCGCGCCGCGGGCAGAGACGTCGTACTGGTATCTGCGGGAGACGCGTTCAAGGGCACCGCTTTCGCGACAATGACGGACGGGCTGGACGTGGCTGCCGTCATGAACATGGCGGGCTACCAGCTGTTTACGGTCGGAAACCACGAACAGATGCTGGGGATCGAGAGATTCAAGAAAATCGTCGACAAGGCCGAGTTCCCGGTGCTGGCCGCGAATATCGGCGGCGTGTGGCGCGACGCGATACCGGAGATCAAGGATTACGTCATAATGGAGTTCGGCGGGACAAAGATCGCATTTATCGGCATTACATATCCCGACTTAAGCGATGATGATGCCCCCGCAACGATAATAAGCGCCGCCGAGCGCGCGAAAGCCGCCGCGCAGGCCGAGGGAGCCGGTATTTTTATCGCGGTCACTCACCTCGGCATCAAGGATACGAATGAGAACATCCGCAGCACATACCTTGCCGAGAAGTGCCCCTGGCTTACTGCGGTCATCGACGGGCACTGCCACACCGCGCACGAATCCGGCATCAGACAGGGCGGCGTTCTAATCGCCGAAACCGGCGAGTACGGCAACAACATAGGCGTTGTCGAGCTGACGATCAAATCGGGCGAAGTTACGAACGCCGCCGCGAAACTGATCCCGATCAAAGGCCATGAGGAGGACTCCGGGATCGCTCCCGACGCTCAGATACAGGCGTTCATCGACGAGGTCAACGCAAAAAGCGCCGAATATCTGGCGGAGGTCGTCGCGGTGACGCCGGTCGATCTGGACGGCGTGCGCGAATTCAGCCGCACGCGCGAGACGAACTTCGGCAATTTGGTTACGGACGCCATGCGCGAGGCTGCCGGGACGGATATAGCTCTTGTCCTCGGTCCGTATCTGCGCGTCGATATCCCCGCGGGTGATATAACAAGAGATCAGCTGATGACGGCGCTGTATGAGAACGTCGACCTGTGCGTAGTCAAAGCAAAAGGCCGCGAGATATATGAGATAATGGCGAGGGGCGTATCGATGTACCCCGGCGAGAACACGTGGTTTACGCACATATCCGGCGCGAAAGTTGAATTCAACCCGGATCTTGGCAACTGCCTGATCAATATCCGAATGCCGGACGGGTCGCCCTTTGACATGGACGCGGAGTACACTGTGGCGCTCCGGTCCGAAAACGTTCCGACATACTTCCCCGACCGCGAGTTTACGACGGGCTGCGGCACCATCTGCGAGGTGGTCGCCGATTACCTGAATTCCGGCGGCACTGTTACGCGGGAGGCCGCGGGCCGCATCAAGCCCGTCGATACCGTGTTCCCCGACATACTCGGGCACTGGGCAAAATACGCCGTCGTCGGGATGCTGCGGCTCAAGGGCATGACCGGCTATCATGACGGGACGTTCCGCCCGAACGCCCCCATCGTGCTGAATGATTTTATAAAGCTCCTGACCACCGTCTTTGACCTGACCGACGAGGACGTGGAGGCTGTCTTCCCCGGCGGCGGCAACGATAAGCCTCTCGCGCGCAAGGATGCCGCGGTCTGTTTTATGCGCCTGATCGGGCGGCTTGAAATCACATTGACACCGGCGGACGCCGAGGCTTTCACAGACCTCGGGGGCGTTTCCGGTGAGGCAGCGTCGGCCATCGAGGCCCTGCGGAGCGCAAAGCTCGTCAACGGCGTCGGGGGCGGCCTGTTCGCCCCGGAATCGAACGCGACACGGGGCGAAATGGCGGCGCTCGCTTCGAGGATCCTGGATATTGCTATGATCGGGGAGAACGCCGCCTGAGATACGGCCCTTCTCCCCTGTCTCTCCTTTTTGTGAGCGCGCCGCTCCGGCCGTGACCCGGCCGTTATATCGCGCAAAAAGCGGTATGCCGCGAAAGCCAAGTTCGCGGCATACCGCCTGCGCCCATTTGTATGCCAAAACAGGACAAAACCGGCAGCGCTCGCCCCATTGACGGTGCTGCCGACCGTTTTCGCTGCGATAAACGGTCAATCGCAGTCCTTTTTATAAAAAGTGATATTGTTGTTTTTGTCGCACACCGCCAGGAACACGTCTTCGGGGGAATCTATCCCCTGCAGACTCAGCTGTTTTGAAAGCCGGTCGAGGTCCAGCCCCGCGGCCTTGAGGTTCTTTTCGATTATCTTTCCGTCCATAATGACCTCGGTAAACAGGCCCTCCTGTTCGGGCTTTAAGTTAAAGTCCTCCGGGGTCGCCGCTCTGCGCGTGCTGACGGGCAGTATGGACAGCTTGCCGTTGTATTCAAACAGAGCCGTCTCTATGGCGCCGAGGTCAAAATACCCCTGCTCCCTGCACATGACAAGGAATTCATTGATATCGAGCTTCGATCTTTTCAGGTTTTTCCGGCTCAATACCCCATTATTCATGATGATCTTCGAGGTCCCGTTCAGGAATTTGCGCGCCCTCGGAAATCTTCTGGCGATCATGCCGAGCAAAAGCGTGAACAGGGCGTATATGACCATGGCGAGGGCGGGCTTCCATGGCGCCTCCAGCTCCGTGGCGAGCTCCGCAGCTATCGAGCCTATCGTGATGCCCGTGATATAGTCGAAAAAGTCCAGCTGGGATATCTGCTTCTGCCCCATCAGCTTCGTCAGCAAAAAAAGCGCGGCGTAAGAAAAAACGCTTGTCAAACATATAATGAAAAAGTCCATAATCCACCCGGCCCGAATTTCTGGTCTTAATAGTCTGTGAAATCAGGCCGGAAAAATACCGCGGGGAGGCAGAATGCCGGTTGAGGTGTCAATCCCTCAGCGCCGCCTCATCCGCCTCACTAATTTTCGATTTCCCGGCAGTCAGTTATTACTATAAAGCCGATATCAGGCGACGCCCTCCTCGCTTGCTCTCCTGTCCGTCAGGATGCGCTCCAGCCTGTCCTCACCCAGCCTCTCGAGCGTCCTGCCCTCGAGCCGCAGGTCGCGCCCCAGCGCCGCCGAGGCGATATTTATGAGCGCGGTGCAGACGGGAGTTTTCACACCCAGCATTGAGCCGAGGCTCTCGAGCAGCACCAGCCCCTGGGGCACGTCCTCGGAGATGTATCTCGAGTCCACCGTGACGGGCCCTTTCGCGCGCGTGGGCATGGATGCGTACCAGAAAAAGACCTCTTTTGCGTCGCGGCTGTCGTCCAGGGTGTTGCGGTACTTGCATGCCTCCACATACGGGAGCCGCTCGCACCCCAGCTTCTCCATCACGTCCATCTTTTCGTTGTCGAGCGCTTCAAGTATGCGCCACACGGCGGGTGTGAAGACCTCGTGGTACATGCAGTAGTCCCCGTTTGTCTTCTCTATGCGGGGTATGCTCATGACCGCTCCGACGGTGTGCACGATCAGGTTGGGGTTGTGCAGCCCCGCCTCGATCACCGAGGGCAGATAGACAAAGGGGAAGCCGAGCCGGTCCAGCTTCTCGCCCGCCCTGCGCGTCCGCGCCGCCGGGTATATACCGAGCGGGTTTCGCACGTTGCGGAAGCCTATCTTTATCGTCCCGGGTTCGCTTATCCTGCAGTCGAGGAAAGAGCTCTGCGCTTCGCATACGGTGAGGTCTATCCCCTGGCAGTGCTTGAGCACATAGGCCGTCGACAGGTAGCCCGGGTTCAGCAGAAGGATCTGCCCGCCGCGAAGGTGCGGCTTTATTCTCTTTATCAGTTCCTCGTGGTAATTTGTCTGAATATAGACGATGACGACCTCGCTGCGTGAGATCTCCGAGAGTTCTCTCGTAACATGCGCTATCTTTGCCGTCCTCGTTTTTCCGCCTTCGATCAGGTTGACCACGCCGCCGTTCTTTAAAAGATATTCGAAATTGTCGTCGTGCATGGAATTCGACGTCTTGACCAGTGTCACCTCATGGCCGCGCAGGCTGAGCTCTGCGGCGACAGCGGTTCCGCCGTTGCCGGCACCCAGTACAGATATCTTCATCTTCGTCACCCTTTCTCAGTTTAATACTATTCGGCAAACTCCGCTTCGTTCAGAAATATCATGTTCAGCACGGGCTCCGTGTGGTCCCCGAAAAGCGGCCCGCAGCTGATCTGGTTCAGCGACGGCGCCCCGTTGTACTCGATAAACAGCGGATCTCCGCCCTCGTCAACGGAGAAGTCCCAGCCGATCACGCGAAAATGTGCAACGTCCCTGTGAGCCCTGCGGACCGCCTCAATGATCCGCTCGTAGGAGGGGATCTTTATTCCGGCAAAAACCGCTCCTCCGGGATGTACCGCCGTCCATCGCGCGTTCCTGTCCATGGCCTCGCTCCCGAGGGACCCGTCGGGGCGGATGGGACAGGCGAGCCCTCCCGCGGAGAAGTTGTCAACGCGCGAGCCCGCCACCCCCACGCGAAGTATGGACGAGGATATGTGGACCTCCCCCCGGAACAAAAACGAGATCACGCGTATCGTGTTCAGTGAGTGCGGGTGTACTGACGCGAGGACCTCGTGCTGAGCCGCGATCTCCTGAACGATGTAGTCGCGGCCGTAGGAATCCATCAGCACCTGCAGGTCCGTGTCGTCTTTGCCCTTTTCATGGAAACAGACGTCGACCCCCTCGCCGCTGTAGATCGCGGGTTTTATTACAAAGCTGTGCTCAGACTCCAGGATCGACCTTGCACGGGCTTTGCTTATGATGTTGCCGTCGCCGTCGAAAAAACAGCTGCTGCTGCTCTTCAGGATCGTGCGGGGTTTTTTCAGATAGGGGAAAAGCCGGTCGTAGAAGCATTTGTCGGTGTACGCCCGGCGAAGATCCGGCCTGTTGAGCGCGGGATAGACCCACCGCCAGTAGATGTCCTCCGGTATGTACCGCGGGTCGTACCTGCCGTCCCTGTGGCAGTACAGGTCGTACCACATCTTCCCCGGCCTGACACCGTATCTTTTCCAGAACGGGAGCACCTCGGAGCGAAAGAGCTCACCGCTGCCGTTATATCCCCCGCCGATCCCCTTCAGCTGTCGGCGGCAGGCGATCCCGGCTTTTCTCGCTTCCGCGCGGAGGTCGGCTTTCCGGTACAGGGAGAAGAAGATCTCCTCCATCCTCCCCGCTTTATTGATACTTTTCTTCATGGCTCAGCCTCCGTGCCCCGCCCGAATGATCTTCTTCAGGATGTCCTCCCCCAGCCTGTCGACAGTCCTGCCCCCGCTGCGCAGGTCGCGCTCCAGCGCGGCGGACGCTATATCGATCAGCGAAGTGCACACGGGGGTCTCCACGCCGAACATCGCGCCCAGGCTCTCCAGAAGCACGAGCCCCTGGGGCACGTCCTCCGTAATGAAGCGGGAGTCGATCGTCTCCGGGCCCGACATCTGGCCGGGCATTTCGGCGTAGGAGTAAAAGACCTCTTTCCCGTCCCTGCCGTCGTCGAGCGAATTCCGGTACTTGCATGCCTCCGCGTAGGACATGCGCGGGCAGCCCATTTTCTCCATCACGTCCATTTTCTCGTTGTCGAGCGATTCGAGTATGTTCCAGACGGAGGGTGTGAAAGCCTCGCGGTACATACTGTAATCTCCTTTTGTTTTCTCTATGCGGGGGATGCTCATGATCGCTCCGACGGTGTGCACGATCAGGTTCGGGTTGTGCAGGGCAGCCTCGGTTACGCAGTCGAGATAAACGAAGGGGAAGCCGAGGCGGTCAAGGGCGGCTCTTATCCTTTCGCCGCTTTTCGGGGGGTAGATCCCGAGTGGATTTCTCACGTTCCTGAAGAAAACTCTGACTTCGCCCGGTTTTTGTATCCTGCAGTCTATAAACGAGCTCTGGGCCTCGACGATGCCCAGGTCCACATCCGGGCAGTGCCTGAGAACGTAAGCCGTCGAATAGTAACCGGGGTTCAGCAGGAGTATCTGCCCGTCTTTGAGATAGGGCCGCATTCGCATAATCAGCTGCTCGTGGAAGCCGGTCTGTACGTACACGATCACGATCTCGCTGCTGCCGATGCACGACAGATCCCTGGTGACGCGCGCTATCTTCGTGCGCCGCTCTTTGCCGTCTTCCAGCAGACAGACCTCGCCCCCGCGCTCGAGCAGATGATCGAAATTGTCGTCGTGCATTGCGCGGGACGTCTTGATAAGGGTCACCTCGTGACCCCGCAGACTCAGGTCGGCGGCGACCGCGGTACCGGCGTGGCCGGCGCCCAGAATTGAAATGTTCAGTTTTATCAACCTCCCTCCGGGTATTCGGTCC
>JAAYAR010000126.1 GCA_012719235.1 Clostridiales bacterium | reverse complement strand
GAGGTCATCTATTCGGACGCCGCGGCGGACCATATCTCCCGCGCCTGCGGTGGCGACGTGCGCAAAGCTATCAACGCCGTGGAACTGCTCGTCGGGAGCTGCATACCCGAAAACGGAACCGCGCACGTCACGGAGGAGGACGCCCGCCAGGTCACTCAGCGCTCTTCGATGCGCTATGACAGGGACGGCGACTCCCACTACGACATCCTCTCGGCGTTTCAGAAGTCTATCCGGGGCTCCGACCCCGACGCGGGGCTGCACTACCTTGCGCGGCTGCTGGAGGCCGACGATCTGCCTTCGATATGCCGCAGGCTGCTCGTCACGGCGGCGGAGGACATCGGCCTTGCTTACCCGCAGGCCATCCCGATAGTGAAGGCCTGCGTGGACTCCGCGCTGCAGCTCGGTATACCTGAAGCGAGGATCCCCCTGGCGGACGCCGTCATACTTCTGTGCACGGCCCCCAAATCAAACTCCGGCGTTGTCGCCATCGACTCGGCGCTCAGCGACGTGCGCAGCGGAAAATCGGGCGAGATACCGCCCACGCTGCAGGACACGCACTATTCGGGCGCGGCGAAACTGGGGCGCGGCGGCTACAAATATGCCCACAGCTACCCGGACCATTACGTGGAGCAGCAGTACCTCCCCGACGCCCTCCGGGACGCGCATTATTACGAATTCGGGGATAACCGCGCGGAAGCGGCCGCGAAGAGGTACTGGGACGAGATAAAATCCAGGCGTTCCGGCAAAGACAGCAATAAGTGATACAGGAGGCAGCTATGGATCTCAGGTTGGGCGACGTCATAACTTTGAAAAAGACCCACCCCTGCGGCAGCCTTCGCTGGACCGTCACCAGGGTAGGCATGGATATCAAACTCAAGTGCCTGGGCTGTTCCCGCGAGATTATGACGCCCAGGTCAAAGATCGAAAAACGGATCAAGGCGATCGAGCGCGGCGGGCACGCGGCGGAGCCCTGAGACCGACAGGGGGAAAACAACATGACGGCGATGAAAAACGGTATGCTCGACGAATTTGCATGCCGCGTAAAGGAAAAGAACCTCAGGGTCATAACGGCGGTAGTGAGGCAGGGCGGCCGGATAACGGCAAGGCACGACTTTGAGAAGGAGCGGGCCGTGAACCTGTTCTCCGTCAGCAAGACCTTCGTTTCGATGGCGGTCGGCATAGCCATGGGCGAAGGCCGCTTCAACCTAGAGGACAAGGTGGTCGATTTCTTCCCGGAGGCGCCGCAAGACCGCGGAGAATACCTGGAACTGATGACCGTGCGGGACCTTCTCGTCATGGGGACCGGCCACGCAGAGTGCCCGCTGCAGAAGGCGGGCTGGACTGTCGGTGGGGAGTGCGAGCTCGATATACCGGGCCTGTTTTTCGCCGAACCCGTCGTCTACAGGCCCGGAACACGGTTTTTGTACAACAGTTCGGCTACGTATATGCTCTCGAGGATCGTTTCCTCGACGACGGGCGAACTGCTGAGCGACTACATATACGACAGAGCGCTCAAATACCTCGGCATACAAAAACCCCGGTGGGACACCACGGGCGGCTACACCCAGGGTTTCATCGGCCTGCATATGAACGCTGCGGAACTGTCCGAATTCGGGCAGCTCGTGTTTGACGGCGGAGCGGCGGGCGGCAGGCAGCTCATCCCCGCCGGGTACATTGAAGAGGCCTCGAAGAAGCAGATAGACAACTCGGACAACAGGATGGACCACCCCGACCAGCGCGCCGGCTACGGCTATCAGATGTGGAGGAACACCTGGCCGAACTCATACCGCATGGACGGCGCGGGCGGCAAATTCGTTCTCATGCTGCCCGATTACGGCGCCGTGATCACCATCGTTTCGGAAGAGTGGCGCAATATGTTCGCCATACTCGAGCTTGTTTGGGAGACGGTGATGAACAAATTATAGCGTCCGTCCCGCTGCAGCGGCGGGAGGGATGTCAGTACAAGGGCGGCGTACCGGGTAAACCGGGCGCCGCCCTGATCTTTCTCTCAGTTGACCCCGAGCGACTCGAGGATACCCGCGGCCCTGTCATAGTCCTTCCGGGTTATGGTGCGGGTGCTCTCGGCCTGCCCCGACGGAGAATAGACTGTCGATACCAGGGTCCCGCACTCGGCGAACGAGACGCCGTCCGCAATCCATACGGCGGCCTGCTGCACGGCAAACGGCTCGGTGTTGTCCGTGAAATAGTCAGCAAGGAGAGCAAGAGTGCCCTCAAGCCCGGAGCGCAGGGTGTACGTCGACGTGACCTCCGGCAGCGCAAGGATAAAGTCGATACACGCTGTTCCGACCGTGATCTGCACCGTCTGCCCGGGCTCGAGCATCCCGGCTCCGAGCGTCGTTATGAGCATCCTCTGGTTCGTCCTGAGCACGGGGCTCAGATAGCTCCCCGCCGGCAGATAGAACGAGACTTTTTTCTCCGAGGTGTTGTGGACCGTCAGTACAGCCTGCTGTATGGATTTTATGTTTACGCTCACGTTTACCGCGCCGCTCGTCACAAGGTCGAGCAGCGGCTTCCCCTCTGGCGCTCTCCTGTGCACGAACAGCCTGCACCGGGCGCTGTTGCCGCGGCTGTCCGTTACGGTGACGGAGCACGTACCGAGTTGTACGCCCCTGAGCGTCACGCTCCGGGCGGTCGTACCGGTTATGACAGCTTCATCGCCGTCGCAGGAAAAGGTAAAGTCCGAGCCTCCCGTGTCGGAGTAGACGAACATCGTGACGGTCTTCCCCGTCTGCACCCTGTATGTCTCGGCGAAGAAAGCCACGTCGTGCGTCAGCCTGAGCGTCACTTCCTGCCGCATGGAACTGTCGAGCACCCTCGCGATTATCGCTGCCGCCTCAACGCGGGTGATCTTTTTTTCAGGCTCGTAATCGTTAGCCGTGTTGCCCACGCAGACGCCGGCCCTGTAGAGGCGGAGCACCGCGGAGTAATAAGGCGAATCCTCGGCCATGTCGGGAATGTACTCCACCTTGTTCATCGCCCCGAGGGCCTCGTCCGGGTACGCGGCAGAAAGTATCTGCGCGAAAAGCCCCTTTGAGACAGGGGCGTTGTAGTCCTTGTAAATGTCCGAGATTATCCTGTTTTTTACGGCGTACTCCGAATACGTGCTGTACCATACGTCATTTCCGAATTTAATATCGTCCCTGCCGACGTAGTACAGCCTGTGCAGCCTGGCCCCTATCGTCACGGCCTGGGCCAGAGTGACATCGTCATCTATGCCGAAGGAATCCTCGCTGACTCCGACCATGATGCCGTTGCTCACGACCGCGTCCACGTAGGGCGCGTACCAGTATCTCTGGACCACGTCCCTGTATCCGCCGAGCGCCGGGTACTGCGCGGCCAGGGCCGGCGCGAACTGAATCAGCGCGGTTACGGCGAGCCACAATACAAATAGCGCTCTGACAGCTCTTTTCCCGGCGCGGAAAAGGCCCGGGCGTGTTTTATTGCACATTTCCGACCTCCTTCACATCTCCCGCCGGCCTTCGAGGGCCCGCGACAGCGTGACCCCGTCCGCGAACTCGAGCTGGCTCCCCACCGGGATGCCGTAGGCCAGCCTCGTCACGCGAACACCGAAGGGGCGCAGCAGACGCGAGATATACATGGCTGTCGCGTCGCCTTCCGTGTCGGGGTTTGTGGCCATAATGACCTCGTTTATCCCGCCTTCCGCGACGCGCGCGACCAGTTCCTTTATGCGGACGTCGTCCGGCCCTATGTGGTTCATAGGGGATATGCAGCCGTGGAGAACGTGGTATTTCCCTTTGTACTCCCTGGTCTTTTCAAGAGCGACAACGTCCCGCGGTTCGGCGACGACGCACACGACGCCGGGGTCGCGCTTCTCGTCCGAGCAGAAAGAGCAGACGCTGGAATCCGTCAGGTTCTGGCAGATCGGGCAGAGCCTGATCTCGCGTTTAGCCGCCAGGATCGCGTCGGCAAACTCCTCAGCCTGCGATTCCGGCAGGGACAGTATGTGAAAAGCGAGCCTCTGAGCGGATTTCGTGCCGATACCGGGGAGCCGTGCAAATTTTTCGACCAGTCTTTCAAGGGCGTCGGGATAGTATTTCAAAACAGACCACCGAAACCGCCCGTGAATTTCGCCATCGCCTGCTCCATCGTCTGCTCGGCGTTGCGTAGGGCCTCGTTCACGGCCGCGATTATAAGATCCTGCAGCATCTCCACGTCATCGGGATCGACGGCCTGCGGATCGATCTGCAGCTCCAGGAGTTCCCTCTTTCCGCTGACTTTCGCCCTGACTACGCCCCCTCCGGCCCCGGCCTCAAATTCCTGAGCACCGATCTCATCCTGGGTGCGGAGCATATCCTGCTGCATTTTCTGCGCCTGTCTGATCATATTGGCGTTGTTGAAGCCGCCCATCGCTCCGCCGCCGCGAAAACCACCTTTTGCCATTTCAGTTCTCCTTACTCAACCGTAATATTGTCAAACCTGCCCTTAAGTGAGAGCAGCTTATCCAGCCTGTCCTCGCCCCCCTGCGGGAGCCCGGCCGCTATAACTATATCGGATGCTCCGGCCGCCTCTTTCAGGATGCTCTGCAGCTTCCTGTCTTTGAGCCGCATCTCGACGAAATTGTTCGCGGCAAAGACCGTGAGCGTCCCCTGCGAAAGTTTTGCCGCCGTGAGAGCCGGGTTCACCAGACTCTGATAGTCGGCGAACGCGATGCTGTCTTTCACTTTTTCTGCGACGGCAGACCAGTCAAAGCTCCCGTTCCCTCCGGATCCTTGGGGCTGCGCCTGCTTCGTCCGTGCATTTTCGGCATCGCTCTCCGTATCCCCGGGCCGGACAATGCCGACAGGGCGCTCCGCATCACCGGGTCCGGCGTTTTTCTGTGCCTCCGCCGTTTTTCCGGCGGTCTTTTCCTCCGCGGCTGTCCGCGGAGGCCCGTTATCGCTGCAGTCCGGGAGAGCGGTGCGGCCGCCCTTCAGGAGCTCCTCTATACGGCTGATACGCCCTAGCAGATCGTTCTGCGAGCCGAAACACATCCGCATCAGGCAAAGCTCCGCGTCGACGCGCCTGTCCGTGCTGTATCGGGAGCGCGACTGGTACTCCCTGATCACGGTCAGCATCTCCAGCAGGCGCTCCCGGCCGAAAGCCCCGGCAAGCTCTGCGGCGCGGCCCGGATTCAGGAGCGAAGCGCTTCGAGGCCCGCTGTTTTTCGTTATGTTAAGTATGAGCAGATCCCTGCATAAAACGGAGAGCTCGTCCATCACCGCCGACACCTCGGCGCCCGCGGACCAGAGCCGGTCAAACAAAGCCAGCGCCGCGGACGCGTCGCGGCGCGCGGCATGGCCGAGTATTTCGGCCGCGGTCTCATACCCCGCGAGGCCGACCACTTCTTTCACGCGGTCGGCTCCCACCTCGCCCCCCGGCGCGGCGCACTGGTCGAGCAGCGATATGGCGTCCCGCATGGCGCCGTCCGAAAGCCCCGCCAGGATCTGCGAGGCCTCCTCCGAGAGGGCAATGCCCTCCGCAGCCGCGATGCGCAGCAGGGCCTTTGAGATGTCGTCCGGCATGATGCGCCTGAACGCGAACCGCTGGCAGCGCGAGAGGATCGTGGCGGGGACCTTATGGACCTCCGTGGTCGCCAGTATAAAGAGCACGTGCCGCGGCGGCTCCTCCAGAAGCTTGAGCAGCGCGTTAAAAGCCGAGGGGGAGAGCATGTGGACCTCGTCTATTATATAGACGCGCATCCGCACGAACGCCGGTGTAAAGATCGCCTCCTCGCGCAGATCCCTGACGTTGTCCACCCCGTTGTTGGAGGCGGCGTCTATCTCGACTATGTCCGTAATGCTGCCGTTCTCGATCCCGAGGCATGACGGGCAGGCGTTGCACGGACTGCCGTTCCTGGGCTCGAGGCAGTTGACGGCCCGCGAGAGGATCCTCGCGCAGGTTGTCTTGCCTGTCCCCCGTGTGCCCGTGAAAAGGTACGCATGGGACAAGCGCCCGGTCTTTACCTGCGTGAGGAGTATATCCGTTATATGATTCTGCCCGATCACGTCGTCAAACGTACGCGGTCTCCATTTGCGGTACAGCGCCTGATACAATTAGCGATCACCTCACACGAACTTCCGTGCCGCGCTGCGGCGCGAATGAAAACGCGGGCGGACAAAGATCCGGCGCGCTGAAAGGATGCACACCCTCCTTTGAATATGGTCGTCCACCCGTTACCCGAACAGCCGGCTCGAAAGCGGCACCCCCGCGGCACACGAAAGGTTCCGCTTAATGCTGCTCGGTCCCCCGCCTGACATGGTTCGCAGGCTTCCGTTGCGCAGGACCGCTTTCTCATCGCCGCTTATTCGGGTCAGACGATACACGGCCAACCCTGGGGAGGGACTTCATCCCTGCTGTAGCGGTTTGCAGGTTACAGGGCACCGCTGACTCCCCAACTAGTGCATCCTTTCATCGCGCCGGATCCACCGGATCAAGGCCATTTACACAATACCGAATTGAAAAATTGTCTGATTTTCCAAATAGGGTGTTATAGATTATACCGTATCGGCGGGTCGAAAGCAAGCGATAATTATTGCCTCGCGCCGCTGCGGCGCCGCACGGGTCTTTTCCCGGCCGACATCGGCCGTGTGAACTTTTTGTGAATATCATCCGTTTTCTTGAAAATCTCCTCAGTTATTGGTATATTGTTATCGCCGGACGCGCAGATTCATTCGCGCGGCCGTTAATAACAAAAGGTGGAAATATGATACTGACTTCAAAAATCGTCAGGCTCCAGCTCAGGCTCCTCAAACCGCTCCTGACGAGCGGCGGGATCGAGACCCACAGAAAGAGGCAGGAGACAATCGGCACACTGATGTCGCGCTCGCACCGCGCCGACACCGTGCCCACCGAATTCTCGCTGGGGGATTTCGACGCCGCGATGATCAATCCCCGTTCTTTCGAGTATGACGGCGTCATACTCTATCTGCACGGCGGGGGCTACATCGGCGGGAGTATCGGGTACGCAAAGGGATTCGGCTCGGTTCTGGCTTCGGAATACAGGATCAAAGTATGCTGCCCCGCTTACCGCCTCGCCCCCGAACACCCCTACCCCGCAGCGCTTGAGGACGCTCTTTCCGCCTATCGGTTCCTTCTCGAGAGCGGATACAGCCCCGAAAAGATCATCCTTGCCGGGGAATCGGCCGGCGGCGGTCTGGAGTATTCGCTGTGTCTGAAACTCAAGGAGCTCGGCCTCGGGCAGCCCGGGGGCATCGTGAGCATCTCCCCCTGGACCGACCTGACGTGTTCGGGGAGTTCTTACGAGGAGAACAAGGACGTCGACCCGTATATCACCAGAGAGCAGCTGCAGTTCTATTCGGAATGCTACGCAAGCGACCCCCTCGACCCCCTCGTATCGCCGCTCTTCGGCGACCTGTCCGGGCTGCCGAGATCGCTCATATTTGTCGGAGGCGACGAGGTAATGCTCTCGGACGCCCGGTCGCTCCACGAGAAGCTGCTGTCGCAGGGCTGCCGGAGCGAGCTCGTTATCGCCGACGGAATGTGGCACGCATATATACTCTACCAGGTTAAGGAAACAAAAAAAGACTATGAAAAGATCCGCAGATTCCTCACGGACACCCTCGGAGGGCGGCCGTAAACTCCGCTGGATGCGCCTTGACAACGCCGCTAAGATATTCCCCGCGGCACGGCGGCGAAACTGGAACAACGTGTTCCGCCTCTCGGCGACGCTTACGGAAAATATAGACCCCGCCACGCTGCAGTCCGCGCTGGACGTTACAGTCAAGCGTTTTCCCTCCATCGCCGTGCGCCTGAGGACCGGCCTGTTCTGGTATTTTCTCGAAGAGGTGCCAAAGGCGCCGCCGGTCCAGCGGGAGAACAGCTATCCCCTCACACCGATGTCTTTTGCCGATATACAAAAATGCGCGTTTCGCGTGCTGTATTATAAGAAACGTATTGCGGTCGAGTTTTTTCACGCTCTGACGGACGGGAACGGCGGCCTCGTTTTTCTGAAGACGCTCACCGCCGAGTATCTGACGCAAAAGGGTGTGGATATACCCAACGACAACGGGGTGCTGTGCCGTCTCGCCCAGCCGACGCAATCGGAGCTCGAGGACAGTTTCCAAAAGAACGAGAGCCTTGTCAGCGCGGGCCGCAAGGAGGCGCCCGCGTTCCGCCTTACGGGCGAGAAAGAGCCCGACGGGTATCTTAACGTCACGACGGGCATCCTGCCCTCGGGCGATATTATCGGCCTTGCCCGGAAGTACGGGGTGAGCGTCACAACGTTATTGTGCGCCGTGCTGATAGAGTGCTTCATCGGGATCCAGAACGAGAGAGTGCCCCACAGGAAAAGGCACAGGGCGGTCAAGATCTGCGTGCCCGTCAACCTGAGGAAAATGTTCACCAGCGAATCCCTGCGCAACTACGTTCTCACAATTACGCCGGGAGTAGATCCCCGGCTGGGGGACTATACGTTTGAGGAGATACTCAAATCGGTCCACCATCAGCTCGGCGTGGAGCTTACATCAAAGCAGATGTCGGCAAAGATCGCCGCGAACGTCAACGCCGAAAGGGTTTGGGCGCTCAAGATCATGCCGCTGTTTATCAAGAATATCGCGATGAAGCTCGTCTACAATACCGTCGGAGAGCGCCACTCCTGCATAACGCTCTCAAATCTGGGCGTCGTCACGCTCCCGGCGGAGATGGAAGCCCACGTCGAGCGGCTCGATTTCGTGCTCGGCGTCCAGGCCACCTACCCCAACAACTGCGGCGTTTTGTCATACAAGGACAAGGTTTATATCAATTTTATCCGAAACACGAAAGAACCGACGCTCGAGCTCAAGTTTTTCACGTACCTGCTGAAGCTTGGGATCAGAGCCGCGGTAGAGAGCAACCAGCGCTGAGCCGCGCTTCAAAGGGCCCGGAAGGGGCCCGAATATCGCCCTATGCAACCATGTGAAAGGAAATCAGCATGTACTGCGTCAAATGCGGGGTAGAGCTCCGGGAGAGCGAGACAAAGTGCCCCCTGTGCAAAACGGCCGTGTACCACCCCGATATACCTGTCGACCCGGCTGCGGCGGAGGCCGCCGCCGTTTTTCCGCCGTCTACACCTCAACCTCACGCGAAGGTCAGCCACAAGGGCATCCTGTTTATCCTGACGTTCTGCTTCGCCATACCGGTGATCATTTTGTTCCTGTGCGACTATAATTTCAACGGCGGCATCACCTGGTCGGGCTACGCGGTGGGCGCTCTTATCTTCTGCTACGCCGTGATAGTGCTCCCCATATGGTTCCACCGCCCGAACCCAGTGATATTCGTTCCCACGAGCTTCGCGGCGGCCGCCCTGTACCTCCTGTATATAAGCGAAGCGACCGGAGGCGGATGGTTCATGAGTTTCGCTTTCTGGGTCGTGCTGTGGGCCGCGGCTGCCTCGACCGCGATCGTGGCTCTTGTCAGATACGTCCGGCGCGGCTATCTGTTCATCGCAGGAGGCGCTCTCATCTCCGCGGGAGGGTACTGCGTCCTGATAGAATATCTGGTCAACCGGGCGTTCGGCGTCGGCGACAGCCTGACCTGGTCGCTCTACCCGCTGACGGCAGGAGTTCTGCTCGGCATCATGCTCATAGTTATCGCCTTGGTGCCCGTCCTGCGCGAATCGCTGCACAAAAGATTCTTTATTTAGTTTTTCCCCTCATTGCTCACAGCCCCGCCTCCCATTTCGGGAGACGGGGCGTTTTTTTGCACGGAGCGCTCATATCACCGCGGAGGGGAGCGTCAATCACATACATACCGCTCACCGCCCCGTCCCCAGCGGGAATAATAGAATATGTACTGCTGCGCGAAGCCCGCGTCGGGGCCGAAGACCGACGGGTCGAACCCGGGCCCGAAGTTGTCCCGAAGTGCCCTTCGCATCCAGGTGTCCACCGGAAATGCCTCCGTGTGACCCAGGCCGAAGAGCATCACGCACGAGGCGACCTTTCTCCCGACGCCGGGCAGCGCCGTCAGCGCCGCCTCGGCGGTCTCCGCGTCGCAGGAGCGGAGAGCTTCGAGCTCGAGAGCGCCGCTCGCAACGGAGCGCGCCGCCGAGATTATGTATGAGGCCCTGTACCCCGCCCTCAGCGGCTCAAGATCGCGCTCGCTCAGGCCGCAAAGGCGCTCAGGGCCCGGGAAGGAACAGAATCCCCCCTCCTGCTCGTCCCCGAATATCCTGCACAGCCTGTCAACAATGCCGGTTATGCGCGCGATGTTGTTGCACTGCGAGATAATAAATGTGCACAGCGCCTCCCAGGCGTCCTGGCGCAGGATCCTTATGCCCGCGCCGAAGCCGCAGGCGCGCTCCATATATTCGCTCACAGACAGCCGCTTCCGCAGGGCGGCGTAGTCCCGCCCCAGGTCAAAATAGTCGTGCCAGACGCCGAGGAACTCCTCTTTGCCGCACTCGAATATGACGGAGCCCTCCTCTTCACGCAGCCGCAGGACCCGTCCGAGGGCCGAACCGGTCCACGAGCCGTCCGGGGAGCGGACCCATCTGAAACACTGCCCGCAGTCGAATATCTTACCGGCCGAAAAATCGTCCGTACCGCTCACGATCACGCGGTCATCGAAAAATTTAATCTCCATGACGGCATTTTACTGTTTTTTTTGTTGGATAACAAGCCGCCCGGGTGGAAAACTATCTGCAAAACATTACAGGGGGAGGGATAAAAACGCAAAACAAGAGAGTCGGCGCGAGGACCGTAAAGTTTGGCCGGCCGATTTATATCATAGGCCATGCCGCCGTTGCCGGAAAAAAAGAGGGGCAGGGCCCTCTCGGCGACAGCTTCGATATCGTTTGCGACGACCCCTATTTTGCCCAAAAATCCTGGGAGAAGGCCGAGAGCGAGCTGCAGCGGCAGGCTCTCTCGCTCGCCGTGCGGAAATCCGGCCTGGCGGAGCGCGACATCCAGTGCGTCTTCGGCGGCGACCTTCTGAACCAGTGCATAGGGACCTCTTTCAACATGCGCGGTTTCGACATCCCGTTCTTCGGGCTTTACGGGGCCTGCTCGACAATGGCCGAGAGCCTGGCGCTGTGCGCTGCCTACGTCGACGGGGGTTTCGCGGAGAAGGCCGCAGCCGTCACCTCCTCGCACTTCTGTACCGCGGAGAGGCAGTACCGCCAGCCTCTGGCATACGGAGCGCAGCGCACACCCACGGCGCAGTGGACCGCGACGGCAGCCGGCGCGGCCGTACTATCCTCAGGCGGGCAGGGACCGCGCGTGACGATGCATACCACCGGAAAGATCCTTGATATGGGCATCAACGACACGAACAATATGGGGGGCGCAATGGCGCCCGCGGCGTACGACACGCTGAGCGCCTTTTTTGCCGACACGGGCACCGCACCGGAGGATTATGACCTCATCCTGACGGGGGACCTCGCCAAGGTCGGCTCGCAGGTGCTCAGAGACCTCTTCAGTCAGGACGGCGTAACGCTGGGCAACAACTACAACGACTGCGGCCTGATGCTCTACGATACCGAAAAGCAGGACGTGCACGCGGGAGGCTCGGGCTGCGGCTGCTCGGCCTGCGTGCTGACAGGCCACATCCTCAACGGCATGCGCGGCGGCAGATGGAGCAAGGTCCTCTTTGCGGCTACGGGCGCTTTGATGTCGCCGATATCCTCTCAGCAGGGTGAAACTATCCCCGCCATATGCCACGCGATACTGATAGAGGCATAGAAAATACAGCAGGAGCGGTAACCGATATGGAAGTATTTTTGCAGTTCGTAAAAGCGTTTTTGCTGGGCGGCGCGCTGTGCGCCGTCGGGCAGATCATCATCGACAAAACCCGACTCACGCCCGCGAGGATCCTGACGGGCTACGTCGTCGCCGGGGTCATCCTAGGGGCGACAGGGGTCTACGAACCCCTCGCCCGGTGGGGCGGAGCGGGCGCGACCGTGCCGCTGACCGGCTTCGGATATATCCTCGCCCGGGGTGTCGCCGACATGCCGCGCAAGGATATGCTGGGCATACTCTCGGGCGGGCTGTCCGCCGCCGCGGCGGGCATTACGGCGGCCGTATTCTTCGGTGCGCTGTTCGCCTTTTTCTTCAGGTCCCGACAGAAAGGCTGACGGCCCGCCGGACTCGGGGCAGGCTTGCTGCCCGGGCGGCAGAGCCTTTCCCCGGCCCGTTTAAAAGAACAATCGTTCTTTGAGATGCTTGTGTCCCCGCAGCCGGGAGGCCGCGGGGACACTTTTTGTCTTTAACGGGACCTAGCCGCGCTTTTTCTTTTTCTGCGGCTGCCCGCCGGCAGCCTTTTTCTTGTCCCCCGCTCCGCCGCGGGCGCGACCGCTTCTTGGGCGGGCCTCCGGCCTGACAAGGCAGTTTGCCGAAAAACCTATCAGGTCCTCCCTGCCGCACTCGCGCAGCGCCCTGAGCACCAGGGCGCGGTTTTCGGGCCGGCTCCACTGGAGGAGGGCCCGCTGCATGGCTTTCTCCCGCGGCGACCTCGCGACGTAGATGCTCTCCATCGTGCGCGGGTCAATGCCCGTGTAGTACATGCACGTGGAGAGAGTACCGGGCGTCGGATAAAAGTCCTGGACCTGCTCGGGATACTTCCCCGTTCGCTTTAAGTAGACGGCGAGGTCCACGGCGTCGCTCAATGTGCAGCCGGGATGGGACGACATCAGATAGGGCACCACGTACTGCTCTTTGTTCCAGCGCTGGTTCAGCCTGCGGTATTTCTCGAGGAACCGCTCGTACACCCCGAGCCCGGGTTTTCCCATATAATAGAGCGCCCTGTCCGAACAGTGCTCGGGCGCCACCTTCAGCATGCCGCTCACGTGGTGTTTTGTCAGCTCGGAAAAAAACTCCCCGCTCCTGTCGCAGAGCATATAGTCGTACCGGATACCCGAGCGGACGAACACTTTTTTGACCCCGGGCAGCTGCCGGAGGCGCCTGAGCAGTTTTAGATAGTCCGAGTGGTCGGCGTCAAGATTGGCGCAGGGTTCGGGGAACAGGCAGTTTTTATCCCGGCACATGCCGTTTTTCAGCTGAAGTGCGCACGAGGGATGGTTGAAGTTTGCCGTGGGGCCGCCGACGTCGTGGATATAACCTTTAAAATCGGGCTCGCGCGTAAGATCGGCGGCTTCCGCGACGACGGAGTCCTCGCTGCGGGCCGTGACCATCCTGCCCTGATGGAACGCGAGGGCGCAGAAATTGCACGCGCCGAAGCAGCCCCGGTTGTGGATTATCGAGAACCTGACCTCCTCGAGTGCCGGGACCCCGCCGACCTCGTCGTACATAGGGTGCCACCTGCGCGTATAGGGCAGCCCGGCAACCTCGTCAAGCTCGGCCGTGCCGAGGGGCCTGGCGGGAGGGTTCACGACGAGCCACTTGTCGGAGTGCTTCTGAAGTACGGCTCTTCCCCTGACCGGGTCATGTTCCGCGTACTGCTGCATCACGGCCCGGGCGAACGCCGCCTTGTCCGCGGCGACCTCCTCGCAGGAGGGGCATACGACGTATTCAAATTTGCACTCGTCGGGACCCGACGCCCTGAAAGCAGCTCCCCGGATGCCGGAGAAGTCCCTGCTCCCCCGCTTCAGGAGCGCGGCGGCCTCCCGGGACGCTCTTTCTCCCATACCGTAGATCAGAAGGTCGGCTTTGGCGTCGAACAGGACGCTGCGCCTTACGGAGTCCTCCCAGTAGTCGTAGTGGGCAAACCTGCGCAGCGAGGCCTCAAGCCCACCGATAACGACAGGCAGATCTCCGAACGCTTCCCGGAGCCTGTTTGAGTAGACTATCACCGCCCTGTCGGGGCGGAGCCCGGCCTTCTTTGCCGGGCTGTAAAAATCTTCGCTGCGCCGCTTCTTTGAGGAGGTGTAGTGGGCGACCATGGAATCGAGATTCCCCGACGACACCATCGCTCCGTACCTGGGCCTGCCCATCGCTTCGAAGTCCGCGGGGCTGCGCCAGTCGGGTTGGGCCAGGACGGCCACGCGGTAACCCTCGGCTTCCAGCACGCGGCCGATGACGGCGGGGCCGAAGCTCGGGTGATCGACGTACGCGTCGCCGGTCACTATGAGAAAATCGTAATAGTACCAGCCTCGGCGCTCCATATCCTCTTTGGAGACGGGCAGAAAATCCTCCCTGGTCAAATCTCTTTCTCCATCAGCTTCAGCATGCCGAAACAGCCGCTGCGCTCCCCGACCTGCCTGAAGCCGTTCTTCTCATAAAACCGGATGGCGGACAGGTTCTCGTACGCGACGCAGAGCCTGAGCGCTTTTCTTCCTTCTCTTCTGAAGCGGCTGACCGCCTCGCCGATGAGCTGGACCCCCAGATGCCTGAAGCGGTATTTGGGCGTCAGGTAGCAAAAAGAGATATGCCCCGCAGTCACGCCGCCGTACCTGTCCTCGTCCAGCTGAAGCACCCCCGCAGGCTCGTCCATGAACGAGCAGAGCTGCAGCCTCTCGGGCCTCCTGCGGGAAAGGTGGACCGCCTCCTCCCAGAACGCTTCCGGGTCGCAGCCGTCTTCGGTGTTGTATATATGCCGCCATGCGTCGAGCCGCCACTCGATATAGAGCCTGCGGCACTCGTCGGGATCCATGGGCGTGAACCTTATATTGAGCTCCTTCTCCAGCTGTCCCGGCTTCCACCAGGACTGTTTCGCCAGAGTCCGCATATCCTCGGGCAGATGCCCCGCGTCGTTTTTATATATAAGGTTTATGCTGCCGCCGTCAAGTTCCACGCAGCTCACGGCCGTGTTCTCGCTGTGTCCCAGGCTGCCCGATTTTTCCGCCGGGACCCCCAGAAGATCCGCAAGCAGCGCGCGGAGAGCGGAGCCGTGCGTCACTACGGCCGCGGTCTTTCCCGGATTTGCGGCGACTATCTCGTCGACAGCCTCGCGCATCCTCCGCTGGACGCTGAAAATGGTCTCCGCCCCGTCAAGTCTGAACAGATGGGGCTGCTCGTTGAAATATCTGATCTGGTCGGGAAACTCGTATCCCGCGTTCCCCCAGGGCATGTCCTCGACGATGCCGAAATAGAACTCCCTCAGCCTGGGGTCCGTATGCAGCGGCAGCCCTTTCGGGACGTGGATAGCTGCCGCTGTCTCTATCGCGCGCCTGAGATCGCTCGAATATACGGCATCGATACGGATGTTTTTAAAGCGCTTCTCCAGAAATTCAAGCTGACGCCGGCCGTTGTCGGTCAGGTGCCCGTCATAATGCCCCTGCATGCGCCTGTACAGATTTCCTTCCGCCTCCGCGTGGCGTATGAAATAAACTCTTGTCATCAAATTCTCCGAACTTTCGCGGCCTGTCCGGCGCTCTCCGTTCATGGCGGCCGGCGCCGGCTTTGGCAAGCGGCGGGTCCCGTCGCGGGACGCGCCGCTTATTCCGGCCCCCGGGAGAGCCGGAAGTTCCGCTTTATTATACTTTTGTGTGATCCGGTATATTTTTCATCCGGCTCAACTGCCCGCTCCGGCGCGGGCCCCGGTCTCCCGCCGTGCGCTCACCGGAAAAAGCGGTAACACGTCTTTTCGCTGAAGATCTCGCCTTTTTTTAATATTGGCGAAGGAAACGCGGGCTTGTTCACGGCGTCCGGGAAGTGCTGCGTCTCCATACAGAAGCCTCCGCGCTCCGCATACCCTGCGCCGCGCTTTCCGGCTCTCGGGGTTATGTGGTTTCCGGTGTACAGCTGCATGCCCTCGAGCGTCGTTATTACCCGCATGCCGATACCGGTCACGGGGCTGAAAGCGCAGGCGACTTCTCTGAACCCCGAGCCGTCGGTGACAAAGTTGTGGTCGTATCCTGCGAAGGGTGCAAATTCCGGGGAATCTATCCCGTCGCGCAGGACGCGGCCCGACCTGAAATCCAGGGGTGTCCCCTCGACGCTCAGGATCTCGCCGGTGGGGATGCTCTCTTCGTCGGCAGGCGTGTAGGCGCCCGCGTGAATGGTTATAACGTGGTCCAGAACGTCCCCGCTGTCGTGGCCTGAGAGGTTGAAATAGCAGTGGTTCGTCAGATTCACGACGGTGTCCTCGTCGCAGGACGCCGTATATTCTATCGTGAGCCCGTTATCGTCGTCGAGAGAGTATCTCACCCGCGTCTCGATCCTCCCGGGAAAGCCGCCCTCGAGGTGCTCGGCCGTACAGCGGAATTCCGCGGCGTCGGGCGTAATGTCACAATCCCAGATCTTCCTGTCAAAACCGTTCGCTCCGCCGTGGAGCTGGTTCCTGCCTTCGTTCGCGTCAAGCGTGTATTTTACGCCGTTCAGCGTAAACGCGGCGCCGCCGATGCGGTTTGCGTGCCTGCCTATGCAGGCGCCGAAGTATCCCGTGTTGGCGAGATACTCCTCAGGCGTGTCATACCCGAGGCACACGTCGACCTCTTTTCCGTTTTTGTCGGGGACCGTTATCGATTGCAGCGCGGCGCCCAGCGTCAGCACGACGGCACGCATGCCTTTTTCATTGCTCAGTTCTATCGCGCGGATCTCTTTTTCTCCGACGCTGCCGAATATGCGGGAATTTATCATTTTTTTCCTCCAGGTTTGATTTGTATCAGCCGGGGCGGCCCCCGCCGCCCGCGCTTGAGCGGCCTCAGAGGCCGTTCACTACGTTGACGGGCCGCGCCCCCTCGCTCAGCCTTTTCATATTTGCCCAGACGATGCCGTAATATCTGTAAAAGCTCCCCGAGGTGATGCCTCCGATATGGGGCGACAGCGCGACTTTCCGCTTCAGATCGGGGGGCAGCCTGAGCACGGGGTTGTCGGGCGTCACCGGCTCGGGCGTCAGAACGTCCAGCCCGGCCCCGCCCAGCCGCCCGCTCTCCAGCGCCCGGCAAAGAGCCTCCTGGTCCACTATCTCGCCCCTCGCGGTGTTGATGAGTATCGCCCCCTGTTTAAATTTGCCCAGCGTGTCGTCGTTTATCATATTTGTCGTCTCGGGCGTCACCGGCACGTGCAGCGAGATTATATCGCAGGACGAGTATAGGTCCTCAAGCTCCAGGAACGGGATCTCACAGGTCTGAGGCCTGTATGTATCGAAATAGCTTATCCTGCTGCCGAAGGCGGCAAGCCTCTTCGCGAGCTCCCGCCCGATGGCTCCAAGCCCTACAATGCCCACGTGGCAATCGCCGAGCTCGGTGAGGCCGCTCTCAAAGCAGCGCGTCTTTGCCTCCATCTGCCGGCCCTCGAAGACCATGGCGTCGTTCTCCTTGAAACGGCGCAGCAGCGCCAGCATGAGCAGGACAGCCTGCTCCGCCACGGCGGAGGCGTTAGCCCCGGCGCAGTTTGCGACATAGACACCCGCGGCCTTCGCGGCTTCCGTATCGATGAGATTGTAGCCCACGCCCTGGGACTGCACGAGCTTCAGCCGCTTCATACCGTTTATTACCCGGGCCGATACAGGGCACATGGCGTCGGCCAGAATGGCGTCCGCGTCCGAGGCGATAATCCTGTCCTCGTCGGGCGTGCCGTTGCCGAAGTGGATCAGTTCCCAGTCGTCCGGGATCGCGCCCGCAGCGGTATAGCGCTCAAGATTATCCTTGTTGACCAAGACAGCAATTTTCATCTTAACTTCCCCTCACGAAATATTTCAGAGCCT
>JAAYAR010000125.1 GCA_012719235.1 Clostridiales bacterium | reverse complement strand
GGAGTGCCCGGAGCTGAACATCCCGCAGCCTGATTTTCTCCTTTGCTGCAACAACATCTGCAACTGCATGATAAAGTGGTATGAGAACCTGGCGCTGCAGATGGACATCCCCCTGTTCCTGATAGATATCCCGCGGCTTGACGCGTACGAGTGCGACTCAGACCGCATCCGCTATATCAGGGCGCAATTCGACGACTGCATCGCGGGCCTTGAGGCGCTGACGGGCAAAAAGTGGAGCGAGGAGAAGTTCAGGGAAGTCATGGCAAACTCCCAGAGGAGCTCCAAGGCCTGGCTCAAGGCGGTGGATTACGCGAAGTACACCCCGTCCCCCTTCAGCGGCTTCGATATATTCAACAATATGGCCGTGGCCTGCGTCGCGCGGGGCGTACCGGAGGGCGCCGAGGCGTTCGAGCTTCTGGCGCAGGAATACGAGGAAAACGTAAAGAACGGCACTTCGACGTTCAAGGCGACCGAGGAGTACCGCGTGCTGTTCGAGGGCATCGCCTGCTGGGCAAACCTCAGCTACACGTTCAAGACCCTCAAAAACTTCGGCGTGAACGTTACGGCGTCCGTTTACGGGCCGGCCTTCAGCTTCCTTTACGACAACGTCGACGAACTGATGGCCGCGTATTCATATGTCCCCAACTGCAACATCTTCGAGCGCGAGGTGGAGATGAGGGTACGGGAGGCTGTCAAGAACGGCGTGGACGGGGCTATTTTCCACATGAACCGCAGCTGTAAGCGCTGGAGCGGCAACCTCTACGAGATGGAGAGGGTGCTCCGCGAAGAACTGGGTATCCCGACCGTGGTTTTTGACGGCGACCAGTCCGACCCCCGCGCGTTCTCCGAGGCCCAGTACCTCACGCGCATACAGGGCCTTGTGGAAATAATGGCGGAAAACAAGCGCAGGAAGGAGGCCTCGCATGGATAATCTCCGGGAGAAGCTGGCGGCGCTTCAGGCTATCGCCGGGAACCCCGCTGCGCAGCTTGAAAAATTCCTCTCCGAGGGGAGGAAAGTAGTGGGCTGCATGCCGTATTTCTGTCCCGAGGAGCTCGTATACGCCTCGGGAATGGTCCCGTTCGGGCTTACGGGCGAGGAAATGCAGGCGTCCGAGGCGAAGCGCTACTGGCCCGCTTTTATCTGCTCCGTGATGCAGACCGTGCTGGAGCTCGGGCTGCGCGGCAGATACGACGGCCTGGCAGCCGTAATGATCCCGACTCTGTGCGACGCCCTGAAAGGGATGGACGGCAACTGGCGCCGGGGCGTGAAAAAGATCCCCGCAATACCCGTGGTCCAGGCCCAGAACAGGAAGACGGAGGCCGGCCTGGAGTTTACGGCATCGCAGTACAGAAAGATCAGGTCGCGCCTTGCGGAACTCGCGGGCCGTGAAGTTACGGACGCAGCGGTCGCCGGGGCCGTTTCGGTCTATAACGACAGGCGAGCCGCGATGCGCGGTTTCATGGCCGCATCCGCGGCCCGGCCCGGGCTCCTGAAACCGTCCCAGCGCAGCGCGGTCTTCAAGAGCGCATTCTTCATGGACGTCAATGAGCACGCGGCCGCGCTCAGGGAACTGACGGCACTTATGGAGGAGCAGCCTGCCGCCGAGTATCGCGGCCCGAAACTCGTCACGAGCGGGATCATGGCCGACAACTCCGGGCTGCTCGGCATACTGGACGACTGCGGCGTCGCCGTCGTCGACGACGAGGTCACAAACGAGTCCCTACGCTACCGCACGGATATACCCGTTACGGAGGATCCGTTCAAGGGCATGGCCCTGCTGCTCGGCGAGATCGAGGGCTGCTCCGTCCTTTACGACCCCGGGAAGAACCGCGGCAGGATGCTCATCGATCTTGCAAAAAAAAGCGGCGCCGACGGCGTGCTTCTTGTCCAGACCAAGTTCTGCGACCCCGAGGAATACGACTACGTGCCGCTCAGGCGGATGCTTGAGGAAGCCGGCATAAGGAACCTTATGGTCGAGATCGACCTTCAGACTACGGAGAACGAGCAGACCCGCACTGCCGTCGAGGCGTTCTGCGAGAGCCTGCGCTGAAATACCGTTAAATCGATCAGAGTACATGTCCAGGCGGCCCGGCTTGTTTGCCGGGCCGCCTGAGTTTTTCGTAAAGCGGTATATTGCTGCCTTTGGCATTATTCGATATATTTACCGAGGCCTCCCCAGGTCTCGCAGAATATGCCGGGATCCATCGTCTTCAGATCCTTCGAGATCTCTGGCATGAAATCCATTTGGGCGAGTATATCTTTTTCAAGGTCGATGCCCGGGGCGATCTCCTCGAGCGTCATCTTCCCGTCTATCAGCCTGAATACTCCCCTCTCCGTCACGTAGAGGATAGTCTGATCCGGTTTCGCGTATTTGCCGCTGAACGTGATCTGCTCGACATTCTTAAGAAACTTCCGGATAGTGCCTTCCTTGCGGATGACCAGTTTCCCGTCTCCGACTTCAAGTCGGGCTTTTCCCATAAACGTCCCGCAGAAGACCACCTTGGGCGTGGCGCCCGTTATGTCTATGAACCCTCCGGGCCCCGTGAGGCGCGGGCCGAATTTGCTGACGTTGATGTTGCCGTACTGGTCCGCCTCGCCGATACCGAGGCAGGTCATGTCGAGGCCTCCGCCGTCGATTATATCGAACATCGCGCCGTGCTCTATCGTCGCTTCGGGGTTGTAAGCGCTGCCGAAGTTCGGGAGAGCGGAGGGCACCCCTCCGACCATGCCGCTCTCCGTCGACATGGTGACCTCGTCTATATACCCCTCTTCGGCGACGACCTTGGCCGTATCGGCGGGCATGCCGACGCCGAGGTTTATTATATCTCCCTTTCGTATCTCCATGGCACAGCGCCTGCAGATGACCTTTCTCTCGTCGAAGGGCAGCGGCTCGATAGCGGCCAGCGGCTTTTTAATCTGCCCCGAGAACGAGGGCTCGTAATATACTCCCTCGGTCTGCCAGCAGGCGTCCTTGCTCGTCGCCACCACGACGTAGTCCACCAGGATCCCGGGGATCTTCACGTCCTTGGGGTTCAGCGTGCCCTTCTTTGCCAGATACTCGACCTGGACTATGACGATGCCTCCGCTGTTTTTCGCCGCGGCCGCGACTGAGAGGCCTTCGTTGATAATGCTCTCGTGTTCGAACGTGATATTGCCGTTCTCGTCCGCCGTCGTGCCCCTCAGCAGCGCCACGTGGAGCGGAAAGCTCTTGTAGAACAGGTATTCCTCGCCCATGAATTCCACGAGCTCCACAAGCGTGTCCGTCGTGCACTCGTTCATTCTGCCGCCCTCGATTCGCGGGTCGACAAATGTCCCCAGCCCCACCTTTGTGAGCAGGCCGGGCCGCCCGGCCGCGATCTCCCGCCAGAGGTTGACGATGACGCCCTGCGGCAGGCAGTGGCACTGCAGCTGGTTCTTGACCGCCAGGTCCCTCAGGGCATATGCGGAACCGACGTGCGCGCCCGACCATCGCGTCACGAGCCCCGGCCCGGCCTCTCCGAGCCTTGTCGCGCCGCGGTCTTTCCAGTCGCCCATCGCGCTGCCCTGCTTCAGGTTCAGGTCGCGGGGGTGGCCCGTCTGTTTGAAACTGTCGCGGATGGCGCATGCGACCTCCTCGGGCCAGCCGGACAGGCCCATGCCCGCAAGTCCGACCGTCGCGCCGTCCGGGATCAGCGCGGCCGCTTCGGCCGCCGTTATGATTTTTGCCATTGTTCGTGTCATTCCTTTCACTCGTGCCGCCCGCGCCGCCGGGCGCGAAAGCGCGGCACTTTGTAATTGCCCTCAGCAAAACGGGGGAATAGCGAAATCACTATCCCCCCGATACGGGACTAGTCAACGGCATCCCGGATCCCGGGCGACGGACTTCTGCCGCCCGGGATCCGGGCAATGTATCTTGCACAGAAAGATTATAACGGAAAAAAAGGAAAATTCAAGAGCAATCCCGGAAAACGGCCCTCTCGCGGTACGGGCCGGCCGTCACGCACACGGCGGTTTATATGTTAGGATCTACCAGTCGAGGCCCGCCATTTCGCGGATCTTTTTGGCAGCCTTGGTCATCGTGCCGTATTTGTACTCTTCAAGCTCGCGCACGAGCTCGGGGTCCGTGTTCTCCTGGCGCGGCAGAGGCACGTCCTGCTCCGTGCACAGGATCTTCTGCACACGGGCAATATTGACGTTGTGGGTAGTCGTGCCCTCCCGCACGCACACGGCGGCAGCCACGCCGGCCGCCTGGCCCGTGCCCACGCACTGGGGGATCAGGGAGACGCCGTCTATCGTCATCTCGTCTGCCGAGAAGTGGCGGCCCGGGCAGAGCAGGTTCTCTGTTTTCTTCGGCAGTATGCAGCCGTACGGCAGCTCGACAGGAGCGCCCTCGTTCACCATGCCCACAACGCTGTGCCACGCGATAACGTCGTCGAACTTCCTCGCCGTTGCGAAATCGAGCCTCGTTATGGTGTGCTCGCCGTCCAGGCGGCGCGAGCAGCGCGAGCCGAGCTGGGGAGCGATATCAAGGAGATAGGCGTTCCTCAGGGCCGCCGGCATATATTCGCGGCAGAACTTGATCAGCCTGCGGATAGAGTTCCTGACGGTGAACTCCGTGTACTTGATGTCCTCGAGGTCGATGCAGTTCAGGTTCGGCAGCCAGTTATTGAACCATACCACGTCGTTGCGCTCTGTCGGGAGGAAAAACGTGGGATATCCTGCGACCTTGTTCATCTCCTGACGGAACGACGCCAGCTCCTCCGGGTGGTCCTGTCCCCAGCGCGCAAACAGCTCGAAGTCCACGCCGCCCATCCTCCATACGAGCGCGGTCTTGTTGCAGCGGGTCTCGGACGCATTATGTATAAAGCACGGGGCGCCGGCCTGCGAATAGATGTCGCCGTCGCCCGTCGCGTCGATGACGATCTTTGCCATGATGGCCTTGCGGCCTTCCTTGCTCTCGTATATGACTCCCTTTATCGTGTCGTTGTCCATAATGGGCTTCGTGCCCCAGCAGTGGAGCAGGACCTTGATATTCGGCTCCTCCTGTATCATAAGATCCATCTCGATCTTCAGCTGGTTGGGGTCGTAATAGGGCGCGCGCACCAGGTACTGCTCGGATGAGGTCGCGGGCGTCACGCAGCCGTGTATCAGCGACCAGCGATCGAGCTTGACGGGAGCCTTCTCACCGATCTCGTCGAGCGACGGAGAGATGTATGATTCGGGCGCCGACTTATCGAGCCGCGTGAACCACTCCTCCTGGAGGCCGCGGACCATTGAGTATTTGTGCCAGCTCAGCGCGGGGATCATCAGCACGTAGCCTCCGGTCACGTCTCCGCCGAAGTAACCGAAGCGCTCCATAAGGACGACCTTTTCACAGCCCGCGCGGGCGGCCGCGATCGCTGCCGAGTGCCCGGCGCTGCCTCCGCCGACGACCAGCACGTCGCACTCGTCGGATACAGGCAGGGTATTTGCTGCTTCAACGTACGTTTTTCCCATTTTTGCACCAACTTTCAAAATAATAGTTCCGGAGCGAAAAATGCTCAGCCTTGCTGAAATATCTTCTGAAAATCGTCCGATTTACCTACGATAAAACCATACGTCAGTTTACCGGCTCCGGCGGCGTTTCCCTCGTCGGTATCGATATGCGCTATGGCGCCGCCCGGCCCTTTTGTCTCCACCCGGGCAATAGTGTCGTCAAAGATCAGCGAGCGCTCTTCGCTTTCAACGCGCATCAGCAGACGGTCCCCGTCCCGGACACCGTGCCTGTCCGCCATCGCGACGCTCATATGTACGTGGCGTTTTGCGACTATGACCCCTCTTTCAAGCACCACCTCTCCGACCGTACCGATTATCTTTATTCCGGGCGTGCCCTCGATATCTCCCGACATGCGCAGAACGGCGGGTACGCCGAGCATCCTGGCCTCCGTCATCGAGATCTCAAACTGATTGAAGTCTCTGCAGGGGCCCATAACGGCGACTCTTTCGAAAGCGCACCTCGGCCCGACTACCGTCGCCCTGGTCGTCGAGAGAAACTGGCCCTTTCCCTCGGGGACCTCCGGCTCGATAACGTGCCCTTTTCCGAAGAGGATATCCACAGTTTCCTGGGTCAGATGAAGATGCCGCGCCGAAACAGTCACCCGGAATTTCTCGCATCCGTTTTCAAGATTCATTATCAGTATCTGTCCTTTCCGTCTTCCCCGCGTATATGGGAATTATTCGGAGCGCCGTTTCTATTGATTCTCCAGATCCTCAAAAAGGAAGTGTTCGCGGACGTCTTCATAGCTGTTGACGGGCTCTTCGCCCCTCAGCACCCGCGTGACTCCGCCCGCCAGCGCTTCCGTCTCCATGGAGCCCGGAATGATCATCACGGGCGCCATGAACTCCACCCTCTTTTTTATCCACGCCGTGAACATGGCCGAGCGCGCGATGCCTCCAGTAAGGATAATGGCGTCGACGTCGCCGCACACGACGGCGCCAAGGGAGCAGATATCCTTGCTGACCTGATACGCCATCGCCTGATATACGAGCTCGGCTTTCTTGTCGCCGTCGTTTATGCGCCTTTCGACCTCGACACAATTACTTGTCCCCAGATGTCCGAACAGGCCCACGTCCTGCTTCAGGATCCGGCGGATGTCATGCTCCGAATATTTCGGGTTTGTACATACGTCGATAACGTAGCTCGGGGGTATCCGTCCGGCTCTCTCCGGCGTGAAACTCCCCTCGTCCGCGGAGTACGTCTCGATAATGACCCCGTCCTTATATAGCAGCGTGCAGAAGCCGCCTCCCATGTGAGTGACAACGAACGTTGAGTCCTGCGGGTCCCTTTCCAGCATCTCGGCGGCTTTTCTGGCTGTCGCTCTGCAGTTGAGCGTATGGGAGGCCACCCTCCTTCTGTAATTCGCTATGCCGCCGATACAGGCTATCTCCGGCAGCTCGTCTGTGGGGACCACGTCATACAGGTACGCGGGGACTCCGTACTCTCTCGAGAACTCGTCGCTTATCACCGTCGATGCGTAAAGCCCCTGGTGCCCCATCGTGCCTTTTCGGCAATCGTCCCCCACCTGCGGTGTCAGTAAATAGGCTCCGTGCCGGTAACTCCCCCACTTTCCTATACCTCTGGCGGCGATCGCATCCATATCCGCCACCGAACAGCCTAT